>JBCCCJ010000384.1:0-5860 GCA_039033615.1 Bacteroidota bacterium | reverse complement strand
CAAACAGAAATTGTCAAATAAGGGTAAGCTTGCAGGAGGGAGATCAGCTACTGACTATTCCCCCAATGGATCCCCTGCGCTATAACCGCTTATCCCCTACTCCCCATGACAGACCTCGAACTCTCCGAAATGACCTTGCTCAAATTCAAGGATTTTGTGCCTGAAATCAAAACGAAAGCCAGACATACCTGGAAGGGAACAAAAAAAACCGAATACAGCTCCCTGATGGATGTCCTCCGGGAAGCCAATACTTGGTTGGTGAATCAGCCGGAGGTAGATCTCGTCAATGTAGAAACGGTGGTCCTGCCTTCTATCCATGCCGACAAGGAAGAGGGCTCCGAGGATCCGGAGTTGATTGCGTATACGGGAGGCTACCCCCAAGCCTGGCATCAGTTCATCCGGGTGTGGTACATGGAAAAAAGGTAGGGAAGAGCGAGAGGGGGAATGGAGGCCTTTGACAAGATCCTGTATCTTTGATTCCTTTCTCACCTTTGATTCCTTTCGATTATGTCTGACCTCGATCTCGAACTCTCCGAAATGACCTTGCTCAAGTTCAAGGATTTTGTGCCTGAGCAAGTCAGCAAAGCTAGTATCTGGACCGGCAGAGGCGAATATCGCTCTCTGGCAAGTTCCCTCCGGGAAGCCAATAGTTGGCTGGTAAACCAATCCGGGGTGGACCTAATCAATATCGAAACCGTGGTCTTGCCCTCTATCCATTCTGACAAAGAGGAGGGGACCGAAGACCCGGAATTACTCACCCAGACCGGAGGGATGCCGCAAGCCTGGCACCAGTTCATCCGGGTGTGGTACATGGAGCAGAAGTAGGGATTAGCCCTTCCGCAATTCCTTTTTCAGAATCTTCCCGGTCGCGCTGGTCGGCAAGGCGTCCATGAATTGAATCTGGCGAGGATACTTATAGGCGGCTATTCGCTCCTTGGTCCAAGCCATAAGGTCTGCTTCTGAAACGGAAGCGCCATCCTTCAAGACCACACAGGCGAGGATTTCTTCTCCCATTTGATCATCTGGGGTTCCGATCACGGCGACTATAGAGACGGCCTCGTGCTTCATCATGATTTCTTCCACTTCGCGAGGATAGACGTTGAGACCACCACGGATGATCATGTCCTTGGTGCGGTCCACGATGAAGAAGAAGCCATCCTTATCTTTGATGGCGACGTCACCAGAATGCAGCCAGCCATTTCGAAGTGTGATGGCATTGGCTTCCGGTTGTTTGTAATAGCCTTTCATGACGTTGTGGCCGCGATAAATCAATTCGCCTTTTTCCCCAACCGGCACCTCCTGATCGTTTTCATCCACCACTTTCACCTCCACGCCCCAAACGGGAATGCCCACACTGCCCGGTTTGCGGCCCACCTCTTGGTGGTTGAAGGTTACGACTGGAGAACCTTCGGACATCCCGTAGCCTTCGAGGATGGGTACGTTGAATTTGGCTTCGAAGTCTTCGAGTACCTTGACCGGAAGGGCGGCTCCCCCGGATACACATATTTTCAATTGCTTGGCAATCCCTTCCAAATCGAATTGAGTGCTCTCATCATTCAGCAAACCCCAATACATGGTCGGTACCCCCGCAAAAATGCTGATGGCATGCTTCTGCATCAGCCCCAGAACGGCTTCCGCATCAAAGCGTGGCAATAGGACACAAGTTGCCCCTTTGTAGATGCCGGCATTCATCAGAACCGTCATCGCAAAGATGTGGAACAATGGTAGGACCACCAGGAGATTGTCATCTTTGGTAATGTCCGCAATCCCCACTGAGAGTACGGCATTCAGCATGAGGTTAGAGTGGGTCAACTCCGCTCCCTTTGGACGCCCGGTGGTACCAGAAGTATAGATGATCACCGCAGTGTCTTCGGCCCCAGTTCTGACGGTAGCGTTAGCAGGAGATTGTCCGGCCATCAACTGTCCGAGGGTAGAGATCCCTTCCATGGGAGAAGGGGCAGCAGGCTTGGCCGTGATGACAAACATGTGCTCACATGCCGTAACTTCGTCAAATCCCGCTTTTCCTTCGGTCGCCATCGGAAGATCCGGGGTTCCCTCGAAGCAGAAATACGCCTTCGCATCTGAGTCATTCAAATGATAGGCAATTTCTTCCCGCTTGAGCAAGACACTGAGCGGAACTACGGCTGCACCCGCCTTCAAAATGCCAAAATAGGCCATGGGAAAATACGGCAGGTTGAGGCAACTGAGGGCCACTTTGTCCCCGGGTTGAATGCCTTTGGCACGCAAACCAGCAGCAATTTGATTGGCAGCCGCATTGACCTGAGCAAAGGAAAGATGAGTATCCATGAAGACAAAAGCGTCTTTGTCAGGATACCGAGAGGCACTGTCTTCGAGAATGACGGAGAGATTGAGCATCGCGTGTAGAGGAGTTAGAAATGAATGAAGGGTCCTTTTGGCGAGAAGATACACATTTTGAGCAGGAAACTCCGCCTTCAATTGGTACCTTCAAGCATTCTCTGGTTTCAAATATTTGGGTTTATGTCCACCATCAACCGCCTCCTGATCAACCTCTGCTCGACGGATCTGCCGACCAGTAGAGACTTTTTTGTGTCACTGTTTGATTTTGAGATCCAGTTTGACAGCGACTGGTTTGTGAGTTTGACATCCTCTGCCGCTGGATCAGAAATTGGCTTGATCGCTGCTGGACATGAATTGGTGCCAGAAGACATGCGCTTGATGCCTCCGCAAGGGTTTTATCTGACTTTGGTGGTGGAAAGCGTAGAGGCGGTTTATGAAAAAGCCCAGCAAATGGAGGTAACGGTAATTTCGCCTCCAGCGGACACCTTTTATGGTCAGCGGAGAATGTTGTTGCAAGGGCCAGATGGGATGGTGTTGGATGTTTCTTCCTTGATCCCTCGGACGGAATGAGGTGGTTTCTCCCGGTTCTCCTCCTGCTTCTTTCTTGTACGAAGGAAAGTCAGATAGAGCAGAAAGCTCTTGCCTTGCTGTGGGAATATGGAGGCATCGTACGGGGTGACACGCTGAAAAAACGCCTGGCCATGGTCTTTACCGGAGATGAATTTGCCGATGGCGGAGAATTCATCCTGAATACCCTGCAGGAACACCAGGTCAAAGGCTCTTTTTTCTTGACGGGTAATTTCTATCGCAAGCCTGAGTTTGTCCCTCTGATCGAACAACTGAAAGCGGATGGTCATTATTTGGGAGCGCATTCAGATCGGCATTTGCTGTATTGCGCTTGGGAAGATCGGGACAGTCTGCTGGTCAGCCAGGATTCCTTTCGACAGGATATTGAGGATAATTATGCGGAAATGCAGCGTTTTGGCATCCAAAAAGCCGAGGCGACCTTTTTCCTGCCTCCCTACGAATGGTACAACGACAGCATCAGCCGATGGACCAATGAACTGGACCTTCACCTGATCAACTTCACGCGCGGCACTCGCTCTCACGCGGATTTTGCCACGCCCGATCTGAGTTACTACCAAAGCAGCGAAACCATCCTGCAAAGCATTTTCACTTACGAAGACACCGCCCCCAATGGCCTGAATGGTTTTCTGCTCCTCAGTCACATCGGCACCGATCCCCGCCGCACCGACAAATTTTACCGTTTGCTCCCTACCTTGATCGACTCCCTACAGGCACAGGGCTCTCAATTGGTTCGGGTGGACGAATTGCTTCCCACAAACCCAGACGAATAATGAATGTACCCACTCGCTGTGTCAGTATCGCGTTTTGCTGCCTGCTGCCCCTCTTTGTGATCGGACAACAGAATTTCCACCTTCGTTTCAATCAGGCAGGTTATCTAGCTGGAGAAGAAAAATCCATGTTGTTACTGACGAATGAACCCATCCGGGAACGCCTGGAGTTGTGGGACCACAGTAGCAATCAGCGTTTGCAAAAAATGAAGCTGAAGCCCATGCAGGTCGAAAGCTGGGGCGAGAGTGCGTACCATTACAGCCTTGACGCCAGCAAAATACAGACCCTTGGCACCTATTATTGGAGAGCCCCCAAAACGGGATGGGAATCACCCCATTTTGAGGTACAAGCCTCCCCTTACGCTGGCTATCCCGACAGTTTGCTGGCTTTCATGCGCCAACAGCGCTGCGGCTACAATCCCTTTTTGGACATGGTGTGTCATCAGCGGGACGGGCGGCTGATGTACGGGCCGCTACCAGATTCGACCTATGTGGATGCCAGTGGCGGCTGGCATGATGCTGGGGATCAGTTGAAATACCTCATCACGGGGAGTTATGCGACTGGGCATATGTTAATGGCCTTCGACCGCTATCCCGACCAATTTCTCGATCAGGTCAATGCGCTCGGACAACCCGGCAGCAACGGCATCCCGGATATCCTGGACGAAGCCAAGTGGGGCCTGGATTGGATCCTGAAGTTGCATCCTCGACCAGATATGCTGATTCACCAGATTGCGGATGATCGCGACCACCGGGGCTACAAAATGCCCGACGAGGATATCAGTGATTATGGCTGGGGACCGAATAGCTACCGAGTCGCTTATGTAGCGACGGGCAAGCCGCAGGGCTTAAACAAATACCAGAGTGAAGCTACCGGCTATGCCAATCTTGCGGGCCGATCAGCAGCAGCTTTGGCCCTGGGGAGCCGGATTTGGCTGGAGCAAGGCCTGGATTCTTTATTTGCAGGAGAATGTCTGCGCGCTGCCAAAAGTTTGTATGCCCTCGGCAAAGCCAACGAAGGTTATCAGCAGGGCAATTCCTATGGCGCTCCCTATCGCTACGGGGAGATCACCTGGGCCGATGACATGGAATGGGCAGCAGCGGAATTGTATTGGGCCTTGCGTGAACCCGATTATCTGGAGGAGGCCAAACACTACGCCCGCATCGCCGCAGACGAAGGGTGGAATCTTCGCGATACGACCGAGCATTATCGATACTATCCATTCATCAATTTGGGCCATTATGCCTTACATTCTCTGGTAGAAGCACCTTTTCAAGACAGCCTGGAACAATGGTATCGGGCAGGGATTGCCTATCCTTTTTCCAAAGGCATGAAAAACCCCTACCAGATCGGCATTCCCTTCATCTGGTGCTCCAATAATTTGCTGACTTCCCTCCTGACTCAAATCATTCTTTACGAAGACATGAGCGGAGATACGACCTACCATTCCTTTTTGCTCCAACAACGAGACTGGCTCTTTGGGTACAATCCTTGGGGGCACCTCCATGTTCACCGGGCTGCCAGTAGGAGGAGAATATCCCTTGGATGTGCACACCAGCGTCTGGGTCAAAACCCAGCGAGAAGTCGCCGGGGGACTGGTCGATGGGCCAGTCTTCAGCAGCATTTTTGGTTCGCTGAAAGGTCTCCAACTCAATGATCCTGATGAATTTGCTGCGTTTCAGAATGAGTATGTGGTCTATCACGACGACGTTGGCGACTATTCCACCAACGAACCCACCATGGATGGTACGGCTGGTTCGATGATTCTCATGGCGCATTTTTGTTCGTTGGGGGATTGGTGAATTGGTTGATTGGTGGATTGGTGGATTGGTGGATTGGTGAATTGGTGGATTGGTGGATTGGAGGATTGGTGGATTGGTGGATTGGTGAATTGGTGGATTGGTGGATTGGTGAATTGGTGGATTGGTGACTTGGTGGATTGGTGGATTGGTGGATTGGTGGATTGGTGGATTGGTGAATTTGACAGGGAACAAGGATCAGGGTTCACAGCCAAGGCTGTCCCCCGCCGGCGGGGGTGTAGGGGGTGGAAAAGGGATCAGGGGTCACATGTAGCGCCGAATTGTATTCGGTAAAGTATATTGGGACAGGATTACTCAACCCTAGTTGAGCGTCTGACTTCTGACAGGGTGAGATGGTCGGGAAAAACCGGACACGAAAAATAGTT
>JBCCCJ010000383.1:0-5869 GCA_039033615.1 Bacteroidota bacterium | reverse complement strand
GGAAAAAGTGAGTTGTCCGCGATGTGGATCTGACAACACCCAACTGATGAACAGCTTTGGACCGACCGCTTGCCGACCCATCAATCAGTAGTTGACACAGCACTAGAGCGGCTTCATCTGCTCAAATGTCTCCTTACAATCGTTACAGTGATGGATGGATCGGCAAGCGGTCGGTCCAAAGCTGTTCATCAGTTGGGTGTTGTCAGATCCACATCGCGGACAACTCACTTTTTCCAGTACTTCTAAGGTCAGCTCTCCATCAAAAGCTGGCGGTGGACTGATCCCAAATTCTTTGAGTTTGGTCTTGCCCGCTGGGCTCATTTGATTGGTGCTCCACGCCTGCTTGAAAAGGACATTGACCTGCACCGATCGGGCACCAGCTTCCTCTACCCGCTTGATCACATCCTGACGCATCATTTCGATGGCCGGACAGCCAGCAAAGGTAGGCACCAAGTCCACCTCTACTTGTTCTTGCTCCACTCGGACATCGCGGATGATGCCCATTTTCACCAGCGATAGGACCGGAATCTCCGGGTCCATGACGGTATCGAGGATTTGATATACTTCTTCTTTGGTCATGATGATAGAATACAAACTGATTAACAAACGGCCTCTCTCAATTGGCGAAGGATCTTTCGCGCTACCCTTGATTCCTGATCCTTGTCTTCCCCCCTTCTCCAATTCTCACCTCCACGCTGTAAGGGGCTTTGATCCCTGACCCCTGCCCCCTGAACCCTACCACTTCGCCAATGGGTCGATGGCAAATACCTCGGTCATTTCCTTCAACAATGGAGCGAGATATAGCGTGTGATGCCCACTTCTTCCACCAAAGTGATCCACAAAGTTTTCCGAAGCAGGAATCTGAAGTCCACATTCTCCCAGAAAACCACTGCATTCCACCCGCCATTCCTTCATCAGGCGATCTTCATGGGGTTGAATGCCCTCATTCGCGAGGGTTTGCGTGTGAACCGTCGGCTCGAAGATGCCAAAAGCAATGGGCCACAATTCAGTCAGCGCTTCTTGCAGTTTGCCACGAGCCTCTTCGTTTGCTGTAGCCAATTGCCGGACAAAGGTCCGAGCATGCAATTGGTGGTATTTCTCTTCCCGGCTCAGTTTCTTGGCGAGTTCTGCCAGGGGTCGATAGTTGGAATTTTTCAGATGAGCCAGTCGAACCATGTCCGCCATGTCATACAAATAATGCCGCATCAAGCTGAAGGCATAGTCACCAATGGGATATTCCACCAGTTGACAACAGAGAAATTCCTCCTCTTTGCGAGTAAAAGCCAGGGTATCGGGATCAGCTTCTCCCAGGTCTCCCAACAATTGGTAGTACACCTGAGCGTGGCCGACTTCATCCTGCGCCATAGAGGCAAAGGCAATGTCTTCTTCCAGAATGGGACCAATCCCAATCCATTCTGAGTTTCGGTGGCCGAGAATCAGCTTATCATCTGCCAACCGAAACAAGAGATTTGTTAGCGCTTCCGTATTCACAAGCTTAGCGTTTGATCAAAATTTTGCGTTGCCCTTTGCCTAGATCTTTCAATTGAACCACCTCGCAGTTCTTTTCATAAGCATCAGGAGCTTCCACCGCTACCACTGCAGTCTCCGTAGCAGGAGCCTCCGCCTTGTTGTGTTGCAACAGTCGGGCGTCCAACTCCCGTTGAAAGATCTCAATGGTATCCTTGACCCGGTAGCCATCGCTTTCCCGGTAGGATTTGTCGAAGGCATGCAGAAACATATCCGCGTCTTCGTAGGAAGTCGCATGGACATTCTGACTTTTGACCACCCACAGATTAGCGCACTGCTCCCGACGACCAAATTGCTCTTTGGCTAGTACCAGCGCCATTTCTTCGTTCGGCGCATGCAACGAGCCTACGTGTACATGGTGCTGCCCACGTTTTTGTTGCTGGAACACCTCGTAGGTTTGCCATTGCAGCAAGGTACCTTCTTCGTGTGGTTGTTCCGGCTCCATCGGCAACTCCAGACGGTTCATTCTGGGGTCGGCGGAGTGATATTGAATCGGCATGAGATCAGGCTAATGGAGCGACATAAGATTCCTTGGGATTCAAGAGGGCCCGTTTCACCCAGGCTCCTTTTTCCTCCGCCCAGCGACGAACCGCCAGACGCTCCTGGTTGCAAGGGCCATCTCCATTGATGACGCGCTTGAATTCCGCCCAATCCGGCTCCGTGTATTCCCACTGCCCCGTTTCGGGATTCTTGTGCAGGTTAGGATCAGGAATTTCCAGATCAAGTTCCTTGATCTTCGGCACGTACATATCTAAGAAGGCTTGCCGCATCGCATCGTTCGTAGCCAACTTCACCCGCCACTTGACCAATTTCGCTGTGTGGACAGATGCGCGATCTGGAGGACCAAAAAAGTGCATGATGGGCTGCCACCAACGTTCGAGGGCTTCCTGAACCATCTGGCGTTGAACAGGCGTACCCGTTGCCAAATGCACCACATTGTCATGCCCATATTTCAGGTGAAAGGATTCCTCAAAACAAATCCGCTCCAGTGCCCGGCAATATGGGCCATAAGAACCCTTAGAGTTGGTCACCTGATTCACAATGGCTCCCGCATCAATCAGCCACGCAATGATCGCTGTGTCAGCCCAGGTTACCGCAGGATAATTGAACACGTTGCTGTATTTGGATCGGCCATTGATCAGGTCGCTGACCATGGCTTCGCGGGTTTTCCCCAAAGTTTCCGCAGCAGAATATAGCAATTGGCCATGGCCGACTTCATCCTGTACTTTGGCCATCAGGGCCAATTTTCGGCGAAAACCTGGTGCCCGAGTGATCCAGGTACCTTCAGGCAATGCCCCGATGATCTCGGAATGAGCGTGCTGCTCAATCATGCGCGTCAATTGACGCCGATACTCATAGGGCATCCAATCCTGAGGCTCAATCTTTTCCCCTGCTTCGATTTTAGCTTCGAAAGCAGCTAGCAATGCCGGATTTTCCTCCTCTACAGGCGTGCCGTAATTGTCAAATTCTACGATAGAAAGACTGCCGTACATATCTTGATTCGGTTATGGTTTCTTACAATTTCAACAAGCCCGCCAACAAAAACCGTTGGCATTGTTGGGCGATTTCACTGGGCTGCATGCTTCCACCTGCCTGATACCAATGTTGAATCCAATTGATCGCTGCGAGAAGCATACTACTCGTGAATTTGGTTGGCATCGGTTCAAAAACTCCTTGTGCGACCCCACGTTCGATGACCCGAACAAAGGCTTGTTCGTAAGTGTGAATCAATTGCGCAAAGGCGGAGCGGCGAGGTTCTGACAAGCGTTGCCATTCTTTGAAAAAGACCGCAGAAGCATCTTTATGGGCAATGATCACTGCTACGTGCGAAGCAATCATCTCCTGCATCAACTGTTTGGGTTCCCCCTGCTTCAGATCTAAATCGGCCAAGCCTGCCTGGAAAGCTTCGGCACCCCGGAGAGCGATCTCCCACAACATGTCCTCCTTGGAGGTATAATGACTATACAGGCTGGCAGGCTTGATATCTAGCACCTTGGCTAGGTCGCGCATGGAAGTAGCTGCATAGCCCTGTTGGCTAAACAGTTCCTGAGCGAAGCGCAGAATTTCTTCTTTGCGAGGGCTGAGATCTGTGGGGGTTAGTGTCAACATAAACTACCTAACGATCGTTAGGATAAAACTACCACTTTCTCCTGAAAAATCAAAACCATCTGATCGGGGACCACTTCTAGCCGAAAAATCCGCTAGCGGTGAAAAAAGAGGGTGGGAAATCGAGGCGCTTATTTTGGAAACCCACCGTTGATGTGCTAATTTCGCCGGGTGCCAATAGGCATACATAACTGATCCATACATAGATACTCACACATGGATGCATTCCCTTTTAGCGTAGAGAGCTTAGGAGTTTCCACTCAGCAGGTACTGCCCATTATTTTACTCCTGATCACAGGCTTGGTATTGATGGTGCTGGATGCCTTCAAAGTGAAAGCTTCGCTGGCCTGGATTGCCGGAACTGGCATGGCTGCCTCTGGGGTATTGGCTTGGTTACAAGCCGTTCCAGAAAGTCAAATCGTGTTTTTTGGCATGATGGAAACCGGAGGAATTGCTCCCATTGTTCATCTTTTCCTTTGCATGTCAGGCATCTTTACCTTACCGTTTCTGGCTGATTATATGAAACGGCAGGAGAAGGTTGTTAATGACGTATATGCCTTGTTGGTATTTTCCGTGCTGGGGATGGTCCTGATGGCCAACGCCAACGATCTGATGATGACCTTCATCGGATTGGAGACCATGTCTATGGCCCTGTACATTTTTGCGGCCCTCTTCAAAACAGAGGTAGGTTCCAATGAGGCAGGTCTTAAATATTTCCTGTTGGGTTCTTTTGCCTCGGCTTTTCTCCTGTTTGGGATCTCCTTGATCTACGGGATTGCTGGCTACACCAACTTGGATATGCTGGCGACCGCAGAAAGCATGGCTCGCCTGCAAATGAATGAGCCAATTTTCTATTTGGCGGCAGGTCTGGTCTTGGTAGGCTTTCTTTTCAAAATCGCGGCTTTCCCTTTCCACAACTGGACACCAGACGTGTACGAAGGCTCCCCTACTCCATTGGCAGGCTTCATGGCTACCGGTAGTAAGTTGGCAACCTTTGTGGCCTTGGGGGTCATCATGCAAAAAGTACACTTCGCTGACTTTGGAAAGACCATCACCATTGTGGCCTTTGCGGCCTTGTTGACCATGATCTATGGCAACATCGTTGCCGCTCGTCAATCGAACCTCAAGCGGATGTTGGCCTATTCCAGCATCGCCCACTCTGGATACGCACTGTTGGGATTGTGCGCCGCAACCGTAGGATTCAAAGCGATCCTGTTTTATATGTTCATCTATACCCTGATGAACATTGGTGCCTTTGGGATGGTCGGCATGGTAGAGAATAAGACCGAAGATACCGACATGGAAGCTTGGCGAGGTCTTGGGAAAAAAGCTCCTTATTTCGCTGGAGCCCTTTCTGTTTTCCTGTTCTCGCTTGCAGGTATTCCTCCCCTTGCAGGATTCATGAGTAAGTATCAAGTGTTCATTTCCGCCATTCGGGAAGATTTGGTCTTCCTCGCAACGGTAGGGATTCTGACCTCCGTCATCGGAGCCTTCTACTACATTCGAGTGATGGTGCTGATGTTCTTCAACAGTCAGGATCAAGAGCCTTCTTTCAACTTGAACTTTCCGCTCTGGCCAAAAGTGGGCGTTGTAGTTCTGGTAGCTCTGATCATCATCTTGGGGGTATTTCCAGGATTGGTTCTCGGCCCAATCGATCACGCTTTTGGAGCGGAGGCTCACAGCCACGCGGCTGCCTTGATCGGAAAATAAAGAAACGCTTCTTTTCCACTACGATATCGAGTCCGCCATCACCAGTTGATTGGCGGGCTTTTCTTTTGCCCCAGGTAGCAATGGATAGGCACAGCCAATGGCTGCCCACAAAGCAAATAGCAAGGTGGCCAGAGCGACATCCGATCGAAACAAGCCCGATTCTGCTACTGCCGCTCCATGTACCCCCTCGAAGAAGGTGTAAGCCAGGGGAAAGGCAAGGATCAACCAGGTGAATAGGCTGACAGAAAACTGGAGAAAAAATACAGTGCCAGCGGAAATATCTTTTCGATAACTGGCAAAATGATCCCGAACACCTCGAATCAATTGTCTTCCTGCGAGCACGGCAAATAGGACAAATATCGCATCCGCCACATAGAGGGATGCGTCATGAGCGAATAAGGCCCGTTCATGCAAAGGGAAACCGATGAACAAAGCAACGGTCAATATCAGGCCAAGATAAGCCAGCCAGGAAGCGCGAAATGGGCGGATGAAGATCTTCATAACAAGGGGGAATTTTGGAATAAAG
>JBCCCJ010000382.1:0-5883 GCA_039033615.1 Bacteroidota bacterium | reverse complement strand
CACGAATTTTCCCTCTCAGCAGCCCTTTCGTGTCAATTCACTCATTCGTGGCGATCTCCTTTTTCTACCACGCATTGCACCGATCTCACGGATCTCCTCTGTCCCCAGCCCTTTCGTGATCAATTCGCTCATTTGTGGCGACCTCTTTTTCTGCCACGTATTGCACCGATCTCACGAATTTTCCCTCTCAGCAGCCCTTTCGTGTCAATTCGCTCATTCGTGGCGATCTCATAATTTCTTCGAGGCAAGATTCTCCCCCGTCTCAAATCATCTGAGACCCGCCCCAATTTCATCTGAGACCTGTTTGAGACGTCTCAAAAGCGGATTTGCTACGCTTGCCTGCCGCATTCGACCGAAGTTTGCTGCTGTTCGATTGTTTCATCCATTCAACCAACTTCCCCATGTATTCTTCCCTCTCCCTTTCCTTGATTCCTGTTTGGGTTCGTCTCTTGAGCGTACTTGCATTGAGCAGCACGCTATCTTCCTGCGCCATTCACTCCAACCTCAACATTCCTGCGGGACAAGAATTTGTGTTGGGAGGAAATGGAAATGGCCGCTTCAAAGTAGAACTGAACAATACCGGGCAGCCGGAGGTGGAAGTCCTCGAAGATTTCGCTTCTGGTAAGGTCGTAACCATCGGGAAGCTCGCACCCAACGCCAAAAGCAAGCGTCGTTTCTCTTCCGGTTCCGCTGCCATCTTGCGCAACCCCACCGATCAGGATGCTCTGGTAAAAGTTCGCATCACCGGAGACCTGCGTTTGGGAATGGTCTACGAAGACGCCGGACAGGAATTGAGATAAGCTTTTTCTCTAGCCGTAACCCACAACACCTGCAGACCCCAATCGGCATCCGCAGGTGTTTGTGTATATGAAATCGCTTTGTTGCTATACCAGGGTCGTGGGTTGAGTAGGCCAGGTCTGACGACCTTGATACCGGCGGTAGAGCGCTTCACAGAAGGCATCTAATTCCGCTTTGTTTTCCGGATTATCCACGATTGCTTGCCCGTAGGCCTCCAATTGCTCGGTGGTCTGTGGACGGGGATCATCCATTTCCGAATGCTCTGGCTCAACCTTGATGTTGAAGCGCAGATACCGCTTGGTGCCATCTTGATAGGGCGGCAGCAAATGCTGCATCTGGTAATCCACGGTCTCAGAAACGCCTTGCATGAGGATGTCGATCAAGGGCAGCACCCAATCGACCATGCCCCATTTTGCGACATCCTGATACGGATAGGGGGTCCCGGTATTGCCCGTACCGATGGAAAGCATGAGGAATGGCAATTCTTCGTCAGATTCAATGACCTGTTCGGCAAACATGCTGCGGGAGTTCGCTCCGCCTCCTACCAGGGAAGGCCCCTCCCCTGCATTCACCAATTCTGGGCCATCATCGTCTGCGACCGGAATGGGAGAAGCAGACCGCGCCATCCGTTCGGCATATAAGGGACCCAATTTCCGCCAGTGATTTTTGGCTTCGATGTAGGCCAATACCGCAGGATTGTTGGCAAATACGCCTCCGTCAATCAGCGAAAGTTTGTCCAGCTGCTTCTGGGTTTTCTGAAAGTGTTTGTCAAAAAAGGACATCAACCCCTGATACTTCAGCATTTTGGGCGGGAAGTAGGTCGGAGCGGCAGAGGTCGAACGTCCCACTTCGCGAATCAAAAAGTCTTCTACCTCGGGGTTCGCCCGGCAGTCGGAGGATTTGAAGTAGAAAGGTTTCTTTTCTTCGGTATTGTAAGAAGTGATCAGCAGATCTGTGAGGGTTTCGGACAATTTTGCATCGCCAAAATATTCATATAAGACCGCTTCGATGTTGTCCGCAGGAAATTTGGCGCGAGCCAGAGAACGGAAGAAGTTGCTGAGGCCGAAGCGCATGGGCTTCTTGAAAATCCGCTGTCCGGTATTTCCGGTATAGATCTTCAGCAGGTCTTCCGCAGCGAATTTGGGCCGGCCATCTTCGCCTTTGACTGCGAGACCGCAGGCGATCATGCCTCCGGTAGAGGTGCCAGCCATGAGGTCAAAAACCTCCGCGAGACGTGGTCCTTCACCTCCGGCTAGTTCGGCGAGTTTCTTTTCAACGTACATGAGCACCTTACAAGGAATGATGCCCCGGATGCCGCCGCCGTCCAGCGACAAAATGGTGTATGCGGGCGTATGAGCCATAGGAGAAAGTGGTTTTGAAGAGGAATGAATATCAGTACGAGGAAAGAGACGGTTCTCAAAGGGGAAGAATTAATGCTGTCCCCAAGAAAAGAAAGCTCTGTGTCACAATCAAGCGGTGGGGGAGGCAAGGGAGAAGACCGTTCTCCATCTTCTGCAGGGGATCTGCTGTTCCTGATAGCTTCCTAGGAAAGCTAGGTTTGCATAGCCCCGAACTTGTGGTGAGCTTGCCGAACCATCTGAATAAGTGATACTTGAAAAATAACTTCCTCTTTTCGCGCGGTTATTTCGTTTTAGATCGAGGAATCAACACCGACTTTGGCGGGCCAAGGGAGGCTTTTTTTGACGAAGAACTGGGACGAAAGAACAAGTGAAAAGGTCCAAGTTCATACTCCTAGACAAAATGGCGAATCGTGATTATTTGCGTAGCCTTCACCACAAAGGCGGGTTGGCCACGAAGCCCGAGGTGTTGGGGCGGCTTGTGGCGTTGCATGGGGCTTCGGCGGTTTTTTGCTGACAAAAAAGTATGGCCCGCGGCAGGCGACACCAAGCTTGGATGAAAGAAGTGGAAAAGGTATTCAGAAAATGTCTAGGAGTATGGTCCAAGTTATTTTTTGAGTCTCACTAAGTATGAAATAGGAATGATGATGCTCAATTCGTGGCATTCTCCGAGGAAAGAGACGATTCCCTTTAGCAAAGCCAATTGCTGCGAAACTTGGACTAGCTGGGGGGAAATTCGTGGCTACTTTCAAGTGGATAGTCCTAAGTAGTAGCGTCGAGCGAAGGATCATTCGATATGCATCATTCATCGGTTCGACGGTAGGCTGTCTCCTACGAATGGAAAATCATCTCCACGGCCTGGAAGACCTAGTAGTCGCATCACCGAAATAGCATCACCGAACCAGAAGTGTAGCGCACAATCTGATCATCGAAGCGCAGACCCGCCTGATAGACATAGACCCCTTCCGGAACGGGCCCTTGCTGAGAATAGCCATCCCAACCAGCTTCCATCGACTTGGGGGAAAGCCCCAGACCCTCATACATCAGCCGCCCCCAGCGATCAAATATTCGCAGGGATTCGATTTCTTCCATATCATCCCCTCCCGCCAAAGAGAAATGATCGTTGATGCCATCGGAATTGGGAGAAAAAGCATTGGGGGCAAAGACCTGGTAGTGTTCCAAGCGGAGCAAAATGGTGCTATCACAACCCGCCTCTGTCGCCAATCTAACGGTATAGTCGCCGGGATTGTAGAAAAAATGAGGCGCCGGACCGATTTCATACACTTCGCCTGGAAATACCTTTGCATACACTTGCTGGGGTTCGTCTCGGTATGATTCGACCTGAAGCCAAAGAATGCTATCACAATTGTCGGCAGCTCTGAGGGTGTCATAATAGACCCCTGCCTCGCTGATGTAGCCGCCATCAAACCACAAAGATTCTCCTTCGCAAAGTACCTGTCGCTGAAATTGAATGCTCTCTGGAGGATTGTAGAGGTAGGGAGCGGAAATTCTACAAGAATTTGGACCCAAGAGGCGGACTTGGTACTGCCCATCGCCATACATACGACTGAGCTGATCCGCTTTTTCTCCTTCCAGCGCAACTCCCTCCAGGTACCACTGATAATCGAGGCTGTCAGAATACGGAAACTCTAGGGTGAGACCATCGGAGCAGATTTCTCCAGTGGGCCTGATTTCGTAGTCAAAGGCCGCTTGTTCAGCCAGGACCAGATTATCGAAGAAGTAGTACAAATCTTCCGTAGAGGTAGCGGGCTTGCAGTCCGGCCCGATGGCCATCGCATAAATGTCCTCTGGAGGGGTGACATTGATTTCGTAGGTCCGCCAGGTGTTGGTGCCACTGATCCTGACAAATCCCAATTGCATCCAGCCGATGCCATTGGTGGGACACCCATAGTTCTCATCTCCTGAACCAAACGGGAGGAATTCACAGTCGATGGCACCGAAGAAGGAAATGCTGGTGGGGGGAGAATGCGGTTGATCGGTAAAGCCTACGTGAAACCGGAATTTATACTCTACGCCCGCTCGCAAGGGAGATAGCAAGCAAGCCCCGGCATATTCTTTCCACTCCGCATTGGAGAGGTCTGCGTCTGTATTGAAGCGACCATTGCGAAAGCCCATGATGCCGTCTCCGTCTGGAAAAGGAAACGGAGGAGGCAGGCCTTCCCAGCCCAACCAGGCGCAAGTATGTAAGTAATCCGTGGTCGCTTCTGAGGCTTGTATCCAGCCTTCGGCACACCCCATTTGTCCCCGAAAATTGGGACAACAGACTTGCTCTTCAAAAGAAGGATTGGCGATCAGACTGATCGGTTTGGCAATGGGGCACGCACAATCGGGATCGTTCAAATCCACCCGCCCATCGCCATCATCATCTATGCCATTATCACAAATTTCTTCGGAAATCTGAGCATAAAGAAGAGGACCAGGCCCAACAAACGCCATGAATAAGAGCAAGCCAAGCAAGGCGGTAGCAGATCGCATACAACACAATTCGGCAGGTAGAGAAGGAAAAAAGATAGTCGGTGTGCCCTTTGGCTTTTTCCAAGATACCATTTTTGCTTCAGGCGTCAAACCCGAAACCAAAGAAGCGTCTTCGTTTGAGGAAGGGAAAAATCATTCGATCCCATTGATATTGTGTACCTTTTCTCCTACGAATGATTGTCAGTATGTTTAGGAAAAGCGAACCCAACTCCCCAATCTTGTCAAGAAATTCCACCCCCTAATTTCAAGCCTCATGCGTTCTATCGTTTTGTTCTTCTTGTGCCTGCTACCCCTTGGCCTGTTCAGCCAACTGCTGCCTTTCAAAGTTTCTGAGAATGGGCGCTTCTTCGTTCATGCTGATGGTTCCCCCTTTTTTTACCTCGGAGATACTGCCTGGGAATTGTTGCATCGCCTGAGTCGAGAAGAGATGGATCTTTACTTTCGGGACCGGGCTGCGAAAGGCTATACCGTGGTGCAATGCGTCATTCTCAGTGAGGTGGATGGACTGACGGTACCCAATGCGGAGGGAAATTTGCCTCTGGTGGAAATGAATCTGGATCAACCCAACGAAGCCTATTTTGAGTTGGTGGATTATGCGGTGGAACGTGCCAAGGCCTACGGCTTGCGATTGGGCCTGCTCCCGACTTGGGGCCGCTATGTAAAGGATCATGAAAAATGGAAGCTATTCACCCCCGAGTCTGCCGAACGCTTTGGGAAATTCTTGGGGCAGCGCTGGAAGGGAGAACCCCACCTCTTTTGGATCATTGGCGGAGATCGGGGACCAGAAGGACAAGAAGAAGTGTGGGACAAATTGGCCCTTGGCCTACACAAAGGGGATGGCGGTCGCCTGATGACCTATCACATCTACGGAGGGCGATCCTCTTCTGAGGTGTTCCACGAGGCTCCATGGCTGGATTTCAACCTGATCCAATCCGGTCATATGCACCCTGCCGCGCCGAATTATGAGCAAGTCGCCAAAGACTACGCCCTTTCTCCCATCAAACCGACCCTCGATGGCGAACCCAATTACGAAGGCATGCCCATTGGTTTTCGGGAATACGGGGGAAGGTTTGGGCCTTATGAAGTGAGGCGGGCGGCCTATTGGTCAGTATTTGCGGGGGGATGTGGCGTGACCTATGGGCACAACAGTGTCTGGCAAATGCATCCCGGCGGGGAAAAAGGCTGGGCCGGAGCAGATATTTCTTGGAAGGAGGCCATTCATGCGCCCGGT
>JBCCCJ010000381.1:0-5910 GCA_039033615.1 Bacteroidota bacterium | reverse complement strand
GCTCCTGCCTCTTCTGCTCCTATCCCTTGCCCCCCAATCTAGTTTTGCGAGCCGGGTATTGGCTTCCTCCTTTGGGTATCAGCCCACCAACGCGACCACCGCCTTTCAAGATGCCATCAATGCCCCCTTCGATACGGTCATCATTGATCTGCAAAGCGCAGATTGGTGGGTCGAGCCTTCCAGTTTTTTCAACCTGGAAGACAAGGTGATTTGGTTTCAACCGGGGGTTCAGCTCCGGGCCTTGCCAGGGGAATTCAACGACCCCTTCGCTTGCCTGATTCGCCTGGTCAATGCCCAAAGCATCGAAATCATCGCTTATGACGCGGTATTGAGCATGAACCAGCCGGAGTACCTCCAATTCAATGACAGCGAATATCGCCACGTCCTGTCGATGACCAATTGCTCTGACATCCTGATCCAAGGAGGTACCTATCGAGACAGTGGAGGCGACGGCATATACGTGGGCGGAGAATCTGCCTTTGGGCTAGGCTACTGCAAAGATGTGGTCATCGAGAATGTACGCTGCCTCAACAATTATCGGCAAGGCATGAGCATCACCAGTGCCGAAGATATGCTGGTGCGGCACAGTCTGTTTGCCGACACCGAAGGGACCCTGCCGGAAGCCGGGGTGGACATTGAGCCGTATCAGCTCGACCAACGCATCATCAACCTAGCTTTTGAATCTTGCACCTTCACCCGCAATGGGTGGGCAGGAATCGCGGTCGCCTTGTTTGAAATGGATAGCACCTCTCCTCCGGTGAGCATCCGTTTTTCCGATTGCTACCTGAAAGACAACCATCGTCCTGGCAATACCTATGCGCCAGCCGAGATCTTTTTCAGCGCGGATGAATGGTCTCCGGTGCAAGGCGAGGTCCTATTTGAGCGCTGCTTCATTGACGGCAGCGAATGGAGCGCCATGTACTCCCGCAAATCTGCCGATGCCTATCACGTAACTTTTCGGGACTGCGCTTTCCAGGACGTCAGCCGAGCCGACAGCGCGTTCAATGAACCCATTTTCCTAGAAGTGCCCGATTATGCGGCTCCTTCTCCCTATTTGGGTGGATTTGAATTTGACGAAGTATTCATCAGTCAAGCCCGGGACGTGCCCTTTTTCCGCATCTACGGCTGGAGTACCCTCCCCGGAATCCAAGACCTTCAGGGAAGCTTTCACCTCCAGCAGCCTCAAGTCAATGGCCCTTTTTTCACGGATGTGGCCGATACAGTGCAAGTCCAACTGAATTTCCGGAGTCTCGCCAGCTTCCCATTGACGCAGATTGCGGGGGAAATTTTGTCCCCCACCGCCGTGGAATGCGATGAGACCCCCGCCGAGTGGCAATTGCTTCGGACTTCCAGCGATTTGGCCTATCCCTTGGGCATTTCCTTCGACCGCACAGGAACAGCCAATTGGGGGGTAGATATGCCCCTCCTGCCACCGGGAGGCATCATTCCTACGGGAGCAGAAACCTTTTCAGAAAGCATTCCCGCGCGTGAAGATTCCCTGCTGGAAGGCTCAGAGTCGATGGACGTTCAACTGAAGGCGGATTCCCTTTATGAGTTGACTGGCCAAACCAAGTTGGAGCTGAACATCACCGATTGTCGTCCGGCGACCGGATTGGAGGACTTCGCACCGAGGCTTCAGTGTTTTCCCAATCCGACAACCGATGAATTGCAGGTACAATTTCCCCTCCTTCTGGAACAGGGCACCCTCTCGGTACTCGATCTTCAAGGGAGAATGCTCCAGTCGATGCCGCTCACACGTTCCGACCATGCCGTGATTTCTCTCCGGGGTCTTTCCGCAGGGATGTATGGAATTCGCGTGCAAACCACTACCCAAAGCTGGCAGACCACCATCCTCAAAAAGTAGGGCCTACCGGAGCGGTCAGTGGCTCCTGCTGGGTAAGACCATGTTTGGGACGCTAATTTTCTCAGAAATTCCCCACTTTAAGAACCTGAACTGCGAACTTTCTCCTCAAAATAGCTCGCTATTCTTCGTCGAAATTGCTTGTCAGAACCTCAAACCAGGAAATTTCTTTAGCAAATTCTCTATCCCAAACATGGTCTAAGGAAATCCTGTCCAGAATTGATTTCGTCTCCTAGGCAAACTTCCCCCACGTCATCAGATGTAAGGGAGACTCAAAAAAGATACAGGGCAGAACTCAAAAGCCGCCAGTTATCAGCCAACTGAGCAGATTTCTTGGGAGGTGGGCCTGCCGCCTTTCTCAGCCAATTTGGCCGAGAAAGGCGTCGGTCTCTTTTGGGCTCGCTGTCGCTCGGTCCTCCCCGCATAACCAAGCCCACCAGCCCCGGACTCTCCCTCCGGTCGACCCGCCAGAGACCTCAGGCCGCGCAGGTCCATCCGCACCCGAGACAGGCAATTTGCGCGCGATCTCACCGCCAAGGCTGGTTCATTTGGTCGGCGACTGCCCACGGTTCATCTCCCGTTAGGTACATTTTATCGGGTCTTTTCAAAAAAATAGGGGCAATATTTGGCAAAAGTAAACAGTGTTCACTATGTTTGCATCGTTCACAGAAATTCGCTCTTTTCCTTTGACCCGAATAGATCCTCAAATGTTGATCCCTTGCAGTGGAGCACAGACCGAATGCAATTCGGATCTCCCATACGAACCCTGCCCCTTGATCTCTGACCCTTATACACATGTCTTCTCTCACCAAACTCTTTTGCGGCCTAACCTTGATTACCATCCCGACCATTGAATTCGGGGGGTACTTTCTGCTGCAAATCCTGTCTGGGAATCAATCTGAATTGGGGTTGACACCGTTTCAAGAAGGGATGTTTCGGGCAGGACATGGACATGCCGGGGTATTGGTGATCCTTTCTTTGCTCGCCCAAATTTTCACCGATTACGCGGTCCTGAGCAAGTCAATGGAGTGGCTCGTGCGAATCGGGTTTCCGGTAGCCGCCATGTTGGTCAGTGGGGGATTTTTTGCTGCGGCAAGTGGGCCGGGACTGACCGAACCCAATGGCGGGATTACCTTGCTATATATAGGGGTTGGCTTGCTAGCAGCAGGATTGGTAGTTTTGGGAATTGGATTGATCAAAGCCAGAAAAGCATAGATTGCCATGGGCATAGCAGAGCGAAAAGAACGAGAACGACAGGAGATGCAAGATCGCATCGTAGAAGCGGCCAAGCGCTTGTTCATGGAGAATGGATTTGAAAAGACCTCCATTCGTAAGATCGCGGAGGCCATTGAATACAGTCCTGCGGCCATCTACCGCTATTTCGAGAGCATGGATGAGATTTTCTACGCGGTCCACGCTGAGATCTTTGATCTGCTATATGATCACATGAAGGACGTCCTTCAGGTAGAACATCCCCTGGATCGACTGCGGCAATTGGGGGAGCGCTACCTCACCTTCGCCTTGGAAAATCCAGAGTATTATGACCTGCTCTTTCTCCACCCCTCCCCCATGAATTCGGTGCATACCGAAGAGGAATGGCATTCAGTTGAAAACACCTTTGGGTTGGTGTTCAATACCGTGGATGAGTGCGTCAAAGCGGGATGTTTTCCTGGCAAAGATGTACACAGCACCACCTTTATCATGTGGGCTTCCATTCACGGCATGGTCACCCTGCGGATGCGATGCCGCATGAAAATGTACCCCGAAGAAGTGCAAATTCCCCTCATGCGTCAGAGCATCAACCAACTCCTCGATAGCATGACCCAGTGAGTCAAGATATTTTTTTGTCCAGCAAGTAAACAGTGTTCATTTTGTGTAACCCGTTCAATTCATTTTTCTTGATATGAAACTTTCCCTTTGGCTTAGTTGCTGGTGGCTCCTCCTCAGCAGCTCCCTACCCGCCCAATCAGTCCTCGACACCTACGTGGCAGAAGGGATAGCCAACAACCTTCAGTTGAAGCAGGAACAATTGGCTTATGAGCAAGCTGCTCAAGCCCTCGCCGAAGCCAAAAGCCTCTTTTTGCCCCAGGTCAGTCTCATCGCGAATTACACGCTGGCAGGAGGTGGACGTGCCATTGAATTCCCGGTGGGCGACCTGTTTAATCCGGTCTACGCTACCCTGAATGAGCTCACGGAATCCAACCGATTCCCTACTGACCTGAAGAACGTCAACGAGCAATTCCTTCCCAATAATTTTCACGAGACCAAAGTTCGGGTGATTCAGCCCTTGTTCAACAGCGACATCTATCTCAACCGACGCTTACAAGAAGATCTGCTTTCGGTAGAAGAAGCCAAGCGGGCAGCCTACCGAGCGCAGTTGAGCAAAGACATTCGGCTGGCCTATTTCGATTGGCTCAAGAGTGGAGAAGCGGTTCGAATTTATGCGGAAACCCAGCCTTTGTTGGAAGAGATCCGCCGGGTCAATGAGCGTCTGGTCGCCAATCAAAAGGCCACCAGGGAGGTCATCGCCGCTGCGGACCATGAATTGAGCAAGCTCGCTGCCCAACAAGTCCAAGCGCATCAGCAACAACAAATGGCTCAGGCCTACTTCAATTTCCTCCTGAATCGGCCGCTGGAACATGCGATTGAAGTAGATGCATCGCTTCCGGTTTTGACTACTGGAGCCCCGCTCTCCGATCTCGAAGGACAAGCCCTGAACAGTCGGCAGGAGCTCCAACAATTGGAAGCGGCCCAAGTGGCTGCGGCGACCGGCACCCAACTCCAACGCAACCGTTGGCTCCCGCAAGTCAACGCGGTGGTAGATGCGGGCTTCCAAGGCTTCGGCTACAACTTGGGGGAGCAAGGCTTTTGGTTGGGACAGGTGGCCTTGCAATGGGATTTGTTCGAAGGCGGAAAAAAACGAGCCCGGGTTGCGCAGGCCCGAATCCAACAGGAAAATCTGCAGCAGCAACACCAGCAATTGCAAGCCCAACTCCAATTACAAGTTCGGCAGGCATTCTACCAACTAGAAGCTGCTCAGGCGGCCCATATCGCAGCTAGGGAAGGCTTGGCCAGCGCCCAACAGGTGTTCGGCATTCGCAAAAAGCAATACCAGCAGAACCTCGCCAGTCTCCTGGAACTGCTAGACGCCCGCACCCAACTGACCCAGGCCCAATTACAACTGGCCCTCACCGCAACGGATCAGCATCGCGCCTTGGCCGAGCTTCGTTGGGCAGCAGGAGAAGGAGAAGGCAGCAGCGGGAAGAAATAGGAGAGGACAGAAGACAGAGGTCAGAGGTCAGACCACTTCGTTGTCAGAACGCCTTGCTGTCAGAGGTTTCTTGAAGAGAGGACAGATGTCAGAGGTCAGAGGTCAGACCACTTAATTGTCAGAACGCCTTGCTGTCAGAGGTTTCTTGAAGAGAGGACAGAGGACAGACCACTTTCGCTGTCAGACATTTTCTTCCCAATTCCCTAATTCTCCAATCAACCAATCCACCAATCCACCAACTCACCAATCATCGACGCGGCCTGGAAGTCCGCGCTACAAAACCCTAGTCAACCAATTCACTAACTCACCATTTCCCTAATTCACCAACCATCCAATTTCATCGAAATGAAATTCCCTTTGATATCCATATTCATTCTGCTGGCAGTGGCCTTGATGGCCTGCCAATCAGAACCCACGCCCCCCTCAGAACCCCTTGCTCCCAAGGCCATTCCTGTGGTGTTGGAGAAAGTAACGACCACCGAAGAGCAGATTGCCATTCCCATGAGCGGCGTGTTGGCCGCCCGAGAAGAAATGCAACTCGGTTTCAAAGTAGGCGGCCTGATCCAAACCGTATTGGTTCGGGAAGGCCAGACCGTACGCAAGGGGCAAGCCCTCGCCAAGATAGATCCGCTGGAAATTGAGGCCCAAGTCTCGCAGGCCAATAGCCAATTGGAGAAAATCAAGCGCGACCTAGCACGAGTGGAAAATCTCTATGCTGACAGCGTCGCTACCCTGGAACAAGTCCAGGATTTACGTACCGCGCTGGAAGTCGCGGAAG
>JBCCCJ010000380.1:0-5920 GCA_039033615.1 Bacteroidota bacterium | reverse complement strand
GTCTGATTTACGATGTCAAGGTTTCTGATGAAGGGAACGCCCACATCTTGATGACCCTTACTGCACCTGCTTGCCCAGCGGCAGAGATTCTGCCTCAGGAAGTCTCCGAAAAGGCCGGTTCGGTGGAAGGAGTGGTGGATGCGAGTGTGGAACTGACCTTTGATCCGCCTTGGTCAAAGGAAATGATGTCAGAGGAAGCCTTGTTGGAACTTGGATTTATGTAATACCTCATGCTTGTACGCTCTTTTGTCCTGATGATCATGTTGACGGCTCTCTGGAGTTGCCAATCCGCCACCTCGTCTCCTCAGGAACAGGAAGAGACAAGCCCGCCCGACAGTTTATTGGTTATGGAAGCCGTTCCCCCTCCGTTTGACACCGTGGACATTCGATTTCTTCTGGGAAAGTTTGATCCGGCGGAAGAATCGGATTTTGCAAAGATTCCGAATGAATACGCTGGTGGTAACGCGGTAGGCACCTACCTGCATCAGGAGGCGTTGGCCGCATTTGTCAAGATGCATGCCGCCGCTAAAGCAGATGGCGTCAACTTGACCATTCTCTCCGCTACCCGCGTGTTCTCCTACCAAAAACTGATCTGGGAAAGCAAGTGGAATGGCAACAGACTCGTAGGTGGCAAAAACCTCGCCCAGACGCAACCTGATTTTGCTCAAAGGGCCTCGACCATTTTGCTATTTAGCTCCATGCCCGGCACCTCTCGGCATCACTGGGGGACCGATATGGATTTCAACGCCTTTACCAACAGCTACTTTGAAGCTGGCAAGGGAAAACAGGAATATGATTGGTTGGTCGCCAATGGTCCTAGGTACGGGTTTTGCCAACCTTACACTCCCAAAGGAACGGATCGAACCAGTGGCTACGAAGAAGAGCGCTGGCATTGGTCCTATCAGCCATTGGCAGAGCGATACATGAAGTCATATCAGGCGCTGGTTACCCATGACATGATCAAAGGCTTCGCCGGGGCTGAAGTTGCCGAAGGATTACAGGTGATTCCCAACTATGTGTTTGGGGTTTCCAAAGTTTGCTGGCAAGAATAGCAGTCTCTCCGAAATTTCTTTCTCTGATTTTGACCTTCCCTCTCCCCTTCTCTATGAAGCGAGAGGGTGTTTTTATTGGCTAAACCTTTCTGGAATCAGTAAAAAGTTTCGTTTGGTCGGGGAGTTGACATTCCGCCAAAGCCGGAGCCCGCATATTTGTATCAGATCAACAAAGAAATCCTTTCTCAACAAAAAAAGAACCCGTTTGGGTTCCTTTATTCAAAGCAATCAACTGGAGATTTCTCCATCCTGATAACCGATTTTTTTAGCTAGTTGTGTGTGTGATTGGAGCCCTGCAAACTTTCGTTCGCAGGGCTTTTTGGTATCCTAGCTTTTCTACAAGTGAGTAGAAATGGTGTTCTCAGAAACGATTTTGCCATCCAATAAGCGAATGATCCGATGGCCGAATTCCGCATTTCGGGGGGAGTGAGTCACCATCACCACGGTGGTTCCTTGCTCGTTGAGGTGGGTCAGCATTTTCATGACATCATCCCCATTGGAAGAATCCAGATTTCCAGTAGGCTCATCCGCTAAGATTAAGCGAGGCTCGTTGACGATGGCTCGGGCCACTGCCACCCGCTGCTGCTGTCCACCAGATAATTGCTGGGGAAAGTGAGTCTTCCGGTGCATCATGTTCATCTGCTCCAATACGCGCTCTACCCGGCTCTTGCGTTCGCTAGAGCGCATTTTGGTGTAGATCAGCGGCAGTTCAACGTTTTCAAAAACGGTCAGTTCATCGATCAGGTTGAAACTCTGGAAGACAAAACCGAGGTTGTGCTTTCGCAGGTTGGCCCGTTGTCGCTCCGAGTAACGGGAGACTTCTTCGTCCATGAAAAAATACTCTCCGTTGGAAGGACTGTCGATCAAGCCAAGGATATTCAACAAAGTCGATTTGCCACAACCAGAAGGGCCCATAATGGAGAGAAATTCTCCCTCTTTTACGTTCATGGAAACTTCATTGAGGGCTGTCGTTTCGATCTCCTCTGTCCGATATAGTTTTGAGAGGTTGTTGATACGAATCATAAGTCAGTGATTGGGAATGGAAGAAAAGAGAAGATGAGATGAGTAGAGCAAAGGCCGAGAGTTGATCAGTCATTTAAGATCAATTCATCAGCTCGTAAATACAAATCGTAGCTGGAAGTAATGACGCGTTCGCCTGGTTCAAGGCCGCTTTTCACTTCGTAGAAGCGGTCACTTTGGCGACCAAAAGAGACCTCTCGCTTGACGGCAGATTCTCCACCCTCAGTAACGACAAACATATACTTCCCACCGGTACTGGTGTAGAACCCACCTCGAGGAACCAAGATGGCTTTGGATTGATCGCTCAAGGCGAGGCGAATCTGTAGATTTTGTCCGCGCTTGATTCCTTCTGGAGCTGATCCATCGAAGGCCAAATCCACTTCGAAAGAACCTTGATTTACTTCTGGGTAAATTTTGATGATGTGGAGATCATGAGCTTCCCCGTCAAAGGTAAAGGTGCCACGTAGGCCATTTTCTACCTTGGAGATGAAATGTTCATCAATGTTCGCGCGTACCTTGTAGCCGCCCATGATGTCGATCTGACCCAGTTTCTCGCCCTGCTGGACGGTCTGACCGATTTCGGCGGGTACAGAAGACAGCAGGCCCGCTACCGGAGCCTTGACGGTGAGGTTATCGAGATTTCGCTGAATCGCGGTGAGGTTTCTACCAACTAAGCTGAGAGAAGTCTCCACTTGGCCGATTTGTTGGGAGCGGAGCAAGGAATCCCGTTCAATGCGCTCAATCAAGAGCTTTTTTCGCCGTACTTGAAAAAGATAATTATTTTCAACGGTTTGAAAATCGGCCTCAGAGATCACGCTATCAGCAAACAATACCTTGGATCTTTCATATTGCTGCCCGAGGTCCTGAATTTGATAATTGGATTCGATCAACTGGTCCTTCAATTGAAGGCCCGTATTCTCCATGCTAATCCGGGTATTCCGCAACTGATCTGCCTGTTCCAATAAGTTGGTCTGAAGATTCATGTAATTCATCTCCAGGCTTGGATTCGACAATTTGAGGATCAAATCTCCTTGGGAAACCATTTCTCCCCCTTCCAGATACAGCTTTTCGACCTGTCCCCCTTCTACCGCAGTCACAAATACGGTTTTGAGCGCCATGACTCGGCCATTGATCGGAATGGTTTCTTCGAATTCGCCCGAGGCGACGGTGCCTATGGACAATCGTTCTTTATCAACTCGGTACCGATTGACACCGGCATTTTTCATCAGCATCCCTAACCCTAACAGGACGATTAACGGGAGGCCAACGTACAGTAGGATTTTTTTGGGAGTCCACCGCCGTTTCTCAATGCGTCGGTCCATGCTGCCTACTTGATCCATAAGGTTAGATGTGTACTAAGGTGGTCTGTAATAAAGCAAGGTTGGAATGGCAACCTAAGAAGATGTGTCTTTGATGAAAGCAAGGTAGCACATTTTCATAAGAGATGGCGACCTGTTCTTTCTTTCCAAGTGGTGTGCCATCAATTCAATTTACTGATTGTCAGTGGGTTTTGGAGATATTTCCAGGCAAGGCCTCCGTGACCTGTATCGGAATGAGACAACATTTTGTTCCAAAATGATACACATTCTACTGCTTTCCCCAAGAGAAAAAATGTAATTTGCAGCTATGGAAAGCATGGAATCATTGGCCTCCCCGGCTGAATCTTTCGATTTGTACCTACAGATGAGGCAGCAATTGGATGCCGCTGCAATCCGTTTCCAAAAGGACGCGTTGTTTGTGTTTGCTGATAGCCTGAGTCAATTCGCGCAGGCGCATCTGCATGTATTTCGTTCGGTTTCCAATCCTCAGGCCTCGGATCGAGAATACACCAGAAAGGCTCACTTGGCCCTAATCGAGAATCTGGCAAATCTTTGGCAAGAGTTTGAAGAGTCGCAGATTCCCATCATTCAACAATATTTGCACGTCGGCTGTCGCCAACTCGCAACCGAGATTGAGTCTATCATTGAGGCGGCCCCTGATCACCTGACCATTACCCTTTCAGAGGACCAAATTGATCGCTTGGAAGAAACGGGGGGTCAGAAAACCTGGAAACTTTGGACCCATCAGTTGACGGGGAAACCCATTGTGCAAACTGTCAAGTTCAAGAAGCTGCTGCAGCATGATTGGCACGCCATTTACCTGCGCAACCTGCATTCTGTCCTTAACACCCTGAATCTCAGCGCAAGAGACCACTTCGCCGCGTTGGGGGAATTGATTCGCACCCACCAAGCAAAACGATTCCCAGGCCAAGTTCGATTGCTGGAAGAAGATACGTTTACTCCAGAAGAAACCGTAGAGGAGCTATCTGTCGCACTTCAGCGACAGGGGGATCGACTGGTTACGTTCATGCAGGAACTCCATGCCCTGATGGAGATTCGGCTCAGAAATGAGACCCGGCAATTGGACATCAACCAGCAACTCAAACGAAAAGGCTGGGATACGCAGCGCCAACTTTCCGTGCTACATACTTTCAGCGCAAACTGGGCAGAGAATATGGCTTTGCTGTTTGAGCAGCAACAGGCGGAATTTCAATTGCAACACATCCAAGCTCAATTGATTTGGGTGAGCAAAGGCATTGTCTCAGAATTGAATTTTCGATGCTTCACCGCAACAGAGTCTTCCCTGGTACAATTGCAAGAGGAAGTACGGCTGCTTCAGGAGTTAATTGCCGACAAAAAATGGGAAGAACTTCAGCAATTAGGCCTCGATCCTTCGGCCCTGTTACTGGTACCTGACGACCGAATCATCAGTGGCGCGGTAGCTCATTTGATCCAACACATCTCCACGCTGCCAGAAAGCATTGAATTGGCTATGCCATCCTCTTGGGCACGCTTGTCGCTGGGAGGTTCTGACAAGCTCGAAAGCCGCGCATTTGAGTTGGCAGAGATGACCAATTATCTCACCAAAACCTACTATCTGGCCCCCCTGGAGGAGGCGCTGCTTCAATTGCCAGAAGCCTTCAAGGAATTGTATCACCGCGTACAATCAGGCATCCGGTTGATTACCTTCCACCTTCCAAACGGGGAGAGCAAAGTGGAAAATGGCAACCTTGCTACGGTGATTCAACGCTCAGAAGCTCAATTTCAATTAGCGCAGGAGGAACTGCATGCCAATCGGCAGCGGATGACAAGCCTGTTACAACGCGTCGAAGCAGAGTTCCTACAATTGCTTGCCATCGACCAATTGCGAGCGGAAGCAGCTTCCTGGAAACTCAGTAGCGGGAACAGAAGCAGCACCCCCAAACGAAAAATTCGAGACCTGAGACTACGAGGCGTCCAGTGGTTGCGAACCAAATTTGAATGGCTATCCTCTCGGGTTAATCAGGCTCAGGATCAACTGCTTCTGGCAGATTTGCAACAAGATCTGGAACAGGATTCGCCAGGAATTGCCAGCATCCGGACCTGGAGTCGATTGATCAGTCCTGCCCCGGCCATCCTCCAACAACTTCCCTATTACTACAAACAGCTTTTCGTTGGGAATCAGCGGATTGCCCGTAAGTTGATGGTAGGTCGGGAACAGGAATTGGCCCAGGCAAGCCGACTTGTGAGCATGATGAAAGCTGGCCTGGGCGGGGCCATGATGATTGTTGGAGAACCTCAAAGCGGGAAAACCTATTTCTCTGAATACGTAGCGGATATTCTGTTTGGATCCAAGGTAGTACAAATCATCCCTGCCAATGCGGGCAGCAGGAGCACCAATGATTTGGTTGCGGCATTCAGGAATCGACTAGGAGGAGCAGGCACCCTGGTACAAATGATCCAAGCAGAATTACCCGGCACGGTGTTTTTGGTGGATGATTTGGAATTATGGTGGGAGAGAAGTCCGAATGGCGAACAAGTCATTCGACG
>JBCCCJ010000379.1:0-5921 GCA_039033615.1 Bacteroidota bacterium | reverse complement strand
GGCAGCCCCCCCCTTTGAAGATGGGCTGTACCTTCGGAAACCCATGCGAAAGGGTCGCCGGAATTGGCAATTGAATGATCCATCGGTCTTGCCAGTCGACAAAGAGTTGACAGAGAAGCCGGAGGCGTCTCAGCCGCCCTTGTCTCCCACAAATGAGGAACTCCCTTCTCCTGAATCAGATGCCTTGATCGAGGAGCAAGACGAATCCACGAATCTGCCTCCCAAACCGGAGCCTTCGCAGCGTCCCACTCCTTCCCAGCGGCCTACCCCTTCTCAGCGACCCGAATCCAGACGCCGTCCCAATCGTCGCCGTCCCGTTCGGCAAGCCCCTATCCACCAGGAACCTGTCGAAGCAAAGACCCCCACGAAGAAGCGAACTCGCCGACTCATGCTGGCTACCATAGGGGTGCTGTGCCTGTTCGGTCTTTCTACCCTCGCCTTCCCAGATATGACTCGGAGGGTAAAGAATAAGCTATTTGGCAGTCCCTCCACCGCCTGGGATTGCGCTTTCCCCAAAGGAGATGGTACCTACCACGTGATGGTTCTGCCATTCCAGCGATACCCTGATTGTCTGGAAGAAGAAAATCAGTACCGAAAGCGAGTGGTGGCACAGTTGAAGGAACTCTCCTCTATGGAAGGGATTCCCCTTACCACCAAACAGCAGTACGACCTGCTGACTTGCGAGCTAGATGCAGAACAAGCACAGGACATCGCCCTGACTTGTGGAGCAGACCTGTTGATCTGGGGCTGGCAATACCGCGATTCCATTTCTGGTCGCGAGGTGCTGGACCTTCAATATTATGCGACCAATACTTCAGGAGAAGCCATCTTTTTGGAGGGAACTGCGGGGACGCGGAAGCTGCTCATGGAAGACCTGAAAACGGGCTTGGAACCCGTGGACCAACAAATCAACCGCATGATTTATTGGGCAACGGCCATGCAAAAGATGAAGCGCCGGGATTATTTGGCCGCCATTGACCTCTTCCAGCGCATTGATCAGGAAGATGAATCTGTTCAAGCCATCGTTTCTTTGATGCTCACCCAGTGTTATGACCGGGCCGGGCAATACGATCAGGCGTTGGCTTATTACAATCAACTACAAAGTCTCAACCCCGACGATCCCAAAGTGTATGTAGATCGGGCAGGGGTATTGACCCGCATGGAGTCCTACGATGAAGCGTTGCGGGATTATAACGAAGCCTTGCGATTGGACCGAGACAACATCAGCGGCCTCATCGGACGTGGGATCATGTTTCATCAACAGGAATCCTACAACCGGGCGTTGGCTGATTTCGGTCGGGTGTTGAAGATGAATCCTGATTGGGCGCCGGTATATTTGAGTCGGGCAAAGACCTTCATCGAGATTCGCCGCTATGTGGATGCGTCTTCGGATTACAACAGAGCCATCAACCTCCGTCCAGATTATGCTCAGGCCTACTATGGCAGGGGCTTACTGCGTCAAAGAAGGAACAACCTTGTTGGCGCGATGGAAGACATGGAAAGAGCCTTGGAGATTGATCCCAATTATACCGAAGCCCGCTTGTTCCGGGGAGATGTCATGATGTCTCAGGGAGCGTATCAAGCGGCGCTCAAGGCCTTTACCGAGGTGATTCAGCAATTGCCCTCCGCAGAAGCGTACTACAAACGAGCCATGGTTCATCGGCAGGTCGGAGATCCGCAGAAAGCCATTGAGGATTTGAATCGCGCCTTGGGTCTACAGCCTGGAATGACCGAAGCGTTTTTTGAGCGAGGCATACTGTATGGCCTGACCAAGCAACCGCTGAAAGCCATCCAGGATTTCAAGGACCTGATCTCTCTTCAACCAGGAAACGCAGACGCCTTTTTCCGGCGGGGAGAAACGTATCTGACCATGAATCAAGCGGATAGTGCCCGGCTGGATTTTGATCAGGCCATCCAATTGGACCCAACGGAGCCAGCTCCTTTTTACCAAAGAGCCTTGCTGAATATGGCAGAAGAAGCGCCAGAAGCGGCCTTGCGGGATGTTAACCAAGCCATCCAACTAGATCGTACGGCTGGGCAGGCATACTTGACTCGCGGCATCATCAAGCTAGAGTTGGATCAGGTTCGAGCGTCCATTCAGGATTTGAATCAGGCCATTCGTCTGGACAAAGAACTCGTAGAAGCCTGGGGATATCGTGGAGAGGCGTACCTGACGTTGGGACAACAGGATCGGGCCTTGAAAGATTTGCAAACTGCGGCTGAAAAAGAGGCCAAGCGGGCCGACGTGTACCTATTATTGGGCGACATCCAGCAGGAGAAAAAAGCGTATACCGAAGCCGTCGCTCAATATGGTAAAGCCGTAGAATTGGCCCCAGATGACTACCGGGCTCATTTACAGCGGGCCAATTACTACTTCCGATTCAAACAATATGAAGAAGCCCTGGTGGACTACGATCGGGCGGTTGAACTGGACGCACCCGTGAGTACGGAGCTATTCGTGAACCGAGGGATCATTCATACCCAGTTGGATCACATGAATCAGGCATTAGCGGATTTCAATACGGTCATTCGTCAGCATCCCGATTCCGCTAGAATCTATTGTTTGCGAGGATTGTTGTATAAGGATATGGGCAAAATGAACAAGGCACTGGATGACTTTTCTCAAGCCCTGGACATTGATCCCAACATTCCAGAAGCGTATTACAGCCGAGGGTTGCTACATCAGGATTTGGAAGAGTATGCCGAAGCCATCAATGAATTTTCGGAAGCCATTCGGTTGAAATCAGACTATGCAGATGCCCTGAATCAACGGGGAGCGGTCTTCTTTCTCTTGGAAGATTTTGACAAATCCATCCTCGACTTCAACGAAGCCATCAGGGTTCAGCCGGAGCATGCACCTGCGTACAACAATCGCGGAAATCTTGCTCGGAAAGCGGGGGACTATCCTCGGGCTGTGGCTGACTATGCCAAGGCGATTGAGTTCGATCCCTACCTGGCAGATGCCTACTACAACCGAGGGTTCATTTACGCATTGAAAAAGGAGTACGAACCCGCCATTCGGGACATCCGCCGTTCTCTGGAAATCGAGCCTGAGCATGGCATTCGTTATGGATTCCTGGCCAAGATTTACGCCAAACAACGGGAAGATGAACTCTTCTTCGAACACATCGAGTTGGCGCTCCAATACGACTATCCGTCGATGGAATTGACCATGGATCCGGCGTATAAAGATTACCAGAATGATCCTCGCTTTCAGGCCTTGATGGAGAATTATCAGTAAACAGACTGCTACGCGGTCTGAGGTCAGAAGTCAGAGCGCTTTGCTGTCAGATAAAAAAGGGGCGACTTTCGAGAGAAAGTCACCCCTTTTGGGATAGGATATCGCTTACTGCTTGGAACCAGTCAGCTGACAGTTGTCCGAAACGGCTCCTTCAGTTACGGTATAGTTCATGGTGAGAACGTCGCCTGCGAGCGTGCCGGTTCCGGTAGCTTTGACGGTTGCGCCAGCTTGGACTCCGGCGATGTCAACACTGGTAAATGATAGGGTATTGTCCACTACATCAGCTACGATAGACCAACCATTGCTGTAGATATTGGTGATCACCACTTTCAAAGGGCCAGCATTGGAAGCGGAAATGACCAGGGTGGAGTTAAAGGTTTGGCCAGGGAAGTTGGCACAAGTTTCAGTTGCGCTGTAGCTAGCGATGAATTTGCCGCGAATTTCGGTTTCGCAGGTGGTCCCTTCAAAGCCATCGGCACAATTACAAGTGCCTTCTACACAGGTGCCGCCATTTTCACAAGTGATGTCGGCACAAGGATCGGCACAGCCTTGCAAGCCGAGGAATGCCACGACTACCAAGCCAAAGAGAAAAGAGGTGAGACGAGAAAATTTCATGAGTTTAGGTGATTGGGTAAAAAGGGTAAAACAGGTTCTCTGCTAACGAGTAGGACAGAAAAGATCGTATAAGAGAAGTTTCCCAAAGCCTGCAAATAGAAGAAAAATATTCTGCTATTGAGGTTGCAAAGATCAAAGAAAAAAATGGTTTTCTCAACCTCTGCGATCAGGATTTGCTACTTCCTGGCCCGAATCATCCGATCCCGCCCACTGAGGTCTTTTTTCACCTCGACCTCCCGGTAGCCTTGACTCCGCCAAAGTTTTGCTGCCGTTTGCAGGTGATCCATATGACCTTCCGCAAAGAGAAAACCATCCTCAGCCAACCAATTTCGTCCCAACTCTCCAATCACTCGAAAGAAGCGCAAAGGATCATCATTCGGCACAAAAAGGGCCAGATCGGGTTCATATTCACGCACATTTCGGTGCATTTGATCCCCTTCTCGGAGTGGGACATAAGGCGGATTGCTCACCAATGCTTGTAATTCCTGAAATTGGTCGGGCTGGGCCTGTAGGATGTCTTGTTCCAACCACTGGGTCGAGGCCCGCAATTCCCGGGCATTCGATTGGGCCACCGCCAGTGCATCTGAGCTGACATCTATCCCCGTCCACAAACTGCTCACCCCCCACTTCTTCATTTCCAGTTCGAGGGTGATGGGAATGATGCCACTCCCGGTCCCTACGTCTACCCCTCTCAGGAGTTCCTCTCTCAAGCCAGAACTGATGAGGGTCCCCCGAATCCAGTCAACCAGTTCTTCGGTTTCTTGGCGGGGAATGAGAACGGCAGGGTTGACGAGGAAAGTTCGCCCTAAGAAGTCAGTTTGGCCGATGACGTACTGTACTGGTTCAGCCAACAACAGACGATCCGCCAGACGTTGGGCCTGCGGATGAAGATAAGATTCAAATTGTACGTCTTCGTCTCGCCGAATGAGATACCAATCCAATTCCAGGAGGTACTCCGACAGGATGCGAGTGATCATCTCTGCCTCAAGCGCTGGATAAAGCGGAAGCAAGGCCTCGATCAGTTGAGAGCGGAAGGTGGAAACGTGGGCAGAAAAAGTCGGCATGGGGGAAACGGAACAATTGCCTGGCACATGCTCCGAGTGGGATCATTGCCTTGATTTACGCAACAACCACAAGATAATGCCGATTCCCGGGAAAAAGAATACAACCCCCATCCAAAGGAATTTTTCATTCCGTGGGAGATAGAGATCCTGCCAGATGTTGTACATCACGCCGATCACAAAAATCATCCAGAGAATGGGCATGAGCCGAAACATAGTCAATAGGAATAGGGGGGAGGAAAAAGAAGAGAGAAATGATCGGGGAAGCAGGACAGCCTCCTTCCCCGTAAGAATTTATGCTTTTCTTTCTCCAAACAAGATCCAGGCTAACGGACCGAGGAAGGGAAAGAACAAAATACCGACGGTCCACAGGACTTTGTTTCCAGTAGCGCGGGCATCGCTTTTCCAAATGTTGAACAGGGCACCGATGGTGATCAACAACCAAACTGCCCCAACGAGAAATTTAACCAAACCGATCATAATTGGATGAATTAGGTAAACACAATCTACTTTTCATGATAACATACGCCCGAAAATCCGGGAAGTTGGAAGCCATCGACCAATTTGCTTCCGAATCTGACCAAATTCCTTCCATTCTCGGCTAAATGTGGAGAGGACAGATCGGTACCCTGACAGACCACTACCTTGTCAGATCGCTCTGCTGTCAGACGACCTTCACCGCTCTCACGAGTTTGCAACTCGTGAGCTTCAAGTATGAGCATTTGTAACGCGTCTCACATCATCGCAAAGCCAAACTACTTCCCCCAATTCCCTACTTCCCCAATTTCCTCGCTTTCCCCCGTTTGCAACGGGGGAGGCTCAAATTTCAGAGTTTGTAACTCTCCGCTTCCTAAGTGATACTGAAAAAATAACTTGGACCTTTTCACTCGTTCTTTCTTCCCATCTCTTCGTCAAAAAAAGCCTCATTTGGCCCGCCAAACTCGGTTTTTCTTCCTTGATCTGGAAAGAAATATCTACGCGAAAAGAGGAAGTTATTTTTCAAG
>JBCCCJ010000378.1:0-5930 GCA_039033615.1 Bacteroidota bacterium | reverse complement strand
GTACTCCACAGAATGGAAGTGAAGCCAAGAAACAAATAGCTGATGTATAGCCCAAGGGCAAGAAGGTTCCGATACACGAAGCGGGTCGGGCGTTCTCCCTGGTTGACATGGCGATCAGTGAGAAAACAAATGCCTGTCAAAGCTGAGCGCAAGCCCGTCTTGAATACCCTGGTAACCGCAGCACTTTCAGAAATCATGAAATAGCTGGTGATCCGGAGGATCATGACTATCACCAGGAACCATACCAGCCCGGTGCCGACTTGTTTCAGCTCTTTCTGCATTTCATTGCTGGTACATCGAAATGGTTTGTTGGGCGATTCGGTCCCAATTGTATTTGACTGCTACCAATTGCTTGGCGCGTGTTCCCATGTTGCTGAGTTCCCCAGATTTCCAAAGGGTTTCGGCATTCTCTAGTGCGTAATGGATGTGAGTGGCATTGTTGATGGTCAGATGAATGCCCGCCTGATGTTGAGCAAAATCTTCTGCCAGATTGGTCTCAGTAGAAAGCAGACAGGGCAAGCCAATGCCTGCGGCTTCCAAGACGCCTGTGGGGAGGCCTTCGTGGCGGCTATTGAGAATGAACAACTGGGAGTTGGCGAGAATACTCAGTTTCTCTTCGCCAAATCTGGCCCCCCAAAAGCGGACCTTGCTGGCAAGGCCCAATTCCTTGACCATCGCTTCTAGCTCAGGGCGCTCGTCGCTGTCGCCAATCAACCAGAGGAAGCCTCGACCTCCTGCCCGCACGTAATGGGCATAGCCTTCGACCAAAACGTCTAGGCCTTTTCCAACGATGTCAATTCGACCCAGATAAGAAAAAACCAACTCCCAGGGCTTGAGCATTTCGGTATTGGAAAACATCAACTCCTCTGGATTTTGACCGTTGGGGATCAGGGCTTTCCCTTTTACCTTGACCAATTGATCTACATAGTCATACTGCATTCGCCCCAGAAATTGGACGGTATGTGCATGTTTGAGGAGGTGGGATTCAAATAGGCGGAAATACACCCGCTTTTTCCAGGGACTCTTCTCCCAGGCTCCGGGCGTCAAGGCGCCATGCGGACAGACGACGTAGGGAATACGATAGGCTCGCAACAAGCGGGAAACGCGATAAAATACCGGAATGAATCCGCCGTGCAAGTGAACGCAGGCATCCGTTTCTTGTAACTGCTGGAGCGCTCGTTTCAATTGGCGATCCACCCCAAATGGGTGTTTGGCAGCTTGAAAGAGTTCTAGGGTATAGGGGCGTTTGCCCCCCGGATGATCAGGCGTGGGCGTGATCCCCCAAATGGCGACCTCATGTCCATTCCGATGCTGATGAACAGCTAGGTTGTGGGCTACTTTGTTGACACCATTCATGCGATCGAGCCGGGCTTTCCCCAAAACAAGATGGATGATTCTCATAGTCACAAATTGGAATTTCATTCATCATTTTAAAAGTTATTGTGATGAAATTTCCAACAGGTGGTTTCGTTTCATTCGGAGCCAAATCACCAAACACATCGTCATGATCAAATGCCCAATACCCATGCCGTACAAGACCCCCATTTCTTGCCAAGTCTGCACAAAATAAGTGGCTGCTAGCAGGCTGAAACCAGTGTTGAAGAGGTAGGCCCAAAACAAGGCTTGGGTGCTTTCGAGCGCGCGCAGCGCAAAACGAAGGGGATATCCTGGCAACAACAGCACATATAAGGCACAAAATCCAATCAGGAGGTAGGCATAGGCTTGGTATGCTTCGCCGTACACCCAGCCGATGAGCGGATGAGCACTCAACGCAAGCAGGAGGAGAATGCCGAGAATGCCGCCTCCCGCCTTCCAACTGATGACCTTCAAATACTTCCATAGGCCATCCCAACCGTCATTGGCGTAGGCCAGACTTGCTTTGACCGGGACCGCATTTTCCATCGCCAGGAATAAGACATGCGTCAATCCAACCAGATTCTGAGCCATCCGCAAAGCACCCAAGGCCCTAGGGCCTAACAAGGTTCCCGCCGCGATCAAAAAATAATTGCCAGAGAAAAATTGAAGGATGGCTTTCCCCAACAGCCAAGAGGAAAATTCCCAATGGGCAGTAATCGCAGCTGGAAGGGCGATGTTTTCATGTCTGGAATGGAACCAAAGCTCTCGAAAAATCCAGCACCCCACGAGGGCGGCCCCCGCAAAACTCAGGCTGGTGAACCACAAGACCTCAGACAACTGAATGCCCATGAGGTAGGGCACGCAGATCCCCGCTAGCATGCCTCCATAGGCAATGATATCCAGCACCAGGGCATATTGGGGACGAAAGGTAATGAAGGCATAGCGCCGGAAATACTCCTGAGCAACAAAGGCCATCATCAACCAAGGCCAGTAGGGAAAAAGAGCGGCAATTTCCCAGGTCTCTTTCAGGGAGGCGGGTAGGGCTGATAGACCGAGTCCAAACATCCCAACCAGTGCGATGAAGCCCATTTGTAACCAGAAGCTGGCCCGGTAATAGCTGACTTGTGCCGCTCCTGCTTTTTTAGGCCCTAGGCTCATCATCGGCATGATGATGACCGCTTGTTGTAGGCTGCTAGCAAACAGCACCCCTAACCAAGCCAGGGCGAAATAGCCATAACCTTCGAGGCCCATCCAACGAGTCAACAAGATTCCCAATAAAAAATTGCTTCCACTTACCCCTGCCTGATCCAGTAAGGTCAGCAAGGTAGGGAGAGGCAGCTTTTTCCAGAGTCGGCTACGCATGTTGGAGGGATTGAAGCACACGTCGAATCAGCGGGTGAGACCACAACCCTTGGGTAATCTCCTGTTCTATGCGCAGCAATTCAGTGGGCGAAGCCTGCCACGATTGCAAGAGCTGATGGGCGTGCTTGATGGAATTCAGCTGAGAATAATTGACCTGACTAAGGAGGAGATTGCGGTGGGAAAGGGCAACCATTCGGCGCATTTCCTGAAAAGAGCGCATCGGAGGGAGCAGTAGCAGCAGGTAATCATACTGTCGTTGGAAAGTGGAAAGCAGTTCCGGGAGGCGTGCATGGGCATACACCAGAGTCGGAGGCAGGTCGGTTGGCAAACCCATGGGGAGAACATCCATCCCCTCCCACAAGCTATATTGAACCCATTGTCGACTGTGGGCAGGTTGGTTCAGGCATTGGTACAAGCCTTTTTCGGAATCCAACTGAAAGAATTCCTCAAATTCCACCGCTGGATCCAGATTCACGACCAAGCACGTACGTCCCAAATCCTGAATGGCTCGCCCCATTTCCTGCGTGATGAGGAGGGGATAGGGACCACTTTGATAGCGCAGCAATCCGATGATGGATTGTTCTGGATGGAGCAAGAGCTCCGTCCCTAAGTTGTAGCTGACTGGACCCAGGGATCGCTGCGTCGGAGTGGGGGACAGGATTTCCCGAAAGATCGGCCCCGGCCATCGCTTTTCCATCAGGGAATCTTTTCTGAGCAGGCCCGGAGCATTGCGTAGCAGGATCAAAAAGAATATGCCCAGCCAGGTCCAATACAAACCAGTTACCCCAATTCGAATGCGGGGATTGGGCTTGAGGGGTTGATGGGGGAGGATGGCGTGCTCCAGGATGCGATGATAATGTAGATCGGCAGCCGCACTGAGGACGGCCTCGGAACGTTTGGCCAGCAATTGTTGGTACACGATCAGGAGGTTCCGTAACCGTCGCAGCATTCGTTGGATTTCCTGGTTGTCCTCATGGAAGCTGGCTTGCTGCTCCCGCAAGGCGGTCAATTCCCGCTCAATGTCTGCCATCTGGGCTTCTTGCACCTCCAAGGTTTCCGTCAGGCGGCTGGTCAATTCTCGGCTGAGTCGATCCTGCCTTCCTTCCAATAGTAGCCAATTGGGGTGGGGAGCATCCAGTTCCTGTCTTGCTGAGGTGAGTTGCCGCAAGGTGAGGGTGCGGTTGGTATATTGAGACAAAAACAATTGATCCCGGATGGTCTCAAAAGGCCCAATGGTGCCGCTTTCGGATACCCAATCAAGGGTACGCCTCCTGCGTTCATCAAACGAAAGCACCATCGAAGTCAGCTCCAATTGCCGTTTTCGCCATTCTCGAACCTGTTTGATGGAGCTGGTCTTACTATGGGTAAGTTTGAAACCTGCCAGTGCTTGCTCGGCTCTGCGCATGATGCGCTCGTGGTCTAGTAGGACGCTGTCCACATTGTGAAGGGCTTGGAGGGCCATGTCCAACTTTTGCTGAAGCTGATCAGTCATATAGGCCTCGGCCATCCGATTGGCGATGTCAACCGCCAACTGTGGATTCTCGTGCCAAGTGTAGAGGTTGATATAGGGCGTTTTTTCGTTTTGGAGGCGAACGAAATAGTCGTCTATGTTGCCAAATTCTTCGATCAACCCTTCTTTGGTATGAATGCGAAAGGCGTATTCACCAGCGGGAATGCCTTCCCCCGGCTGTTTGGGAAAGAGCTGAATCACAAACCCAGGTCCTCGAATGCTTTGGGTAATTTCTGCCTGGATCTCCACAGTGGTTTCTTCCCCAGATGGATAGCGAAGCTGGAGAATGCCATTTTCTGCTACCTCAAGGTAAAACCACCGATCTTTTAGGTCTGGATTGTCCAATTCATAGTTGATCTCAAAAAGCGTCTCAGGGTACATCATCCGCGGATTCCCTTGAATCATGCGGTAGTAAGTCGTTTCCAGATTCAAGGGCCAGATCGCCTTCCATACCAGATAATTGGAGCGGAGCAGCGCCAATTGGTCGGCATAATGGGCCGCGATCGCGAATGGTTCCAGGTCTTCGAGGTAGCGAGAAATCTCAGACTTTTGGTCGTTGATTTGAATGGTAGATCGGGCCTCATACATGGGCGGGATTTGGCGGGCCTTGTTCCACCCCCGGTACATGCCATAGCTACAAAACAGCAGGAGCACCCACCAGCCTTTGAAAAGCGGGCGAAACAAACGATATAGATCTTGGGCGTCATTCATTCCGCCCCATTTTGCGTTTGAGCCAGCGCTTGAGGGCCGCGCGTCGAATGCCCTGACCAATTGGTGCTAAGGTGCCAACATTGACTGAATAGGTCGACTGATTCCCTTGACTGGTAGTCCGGATGAGGAGGCAATACAGATTGGGTACCTGAAATTTGCGGAGCAATTCTTCGCTCGCAGCCAGGTCTCGCATGCTGGTTTTGTCGGTCCAAGCGGTCAGGAGGTTGACTTCGCTGGCTTTCATCAGCGGAATGGCATCCCGGACATCTCTGAGATCAGGCACCGCAATGATGACCCGATCATATTGTTTGCGGAGGGTCTGAAATACCTCTTGGGTACTGGGGTGCAAAATCAAACGGGTAGGGATCTCCTCGGAGAAGCGACCCGCAGCCAACAAATCCAGGTGCGGCAAATCTGTTACCTGGATGGCAGATTTGAGGGTAGATTGGCCCATCAACACTTGAGAGAGCCCCCGATCATTTCCCCGATTGAGGTATTGATGCAGCCGGGAATCATACAAATCCGCGTCCACCAGAATCGTCCGGTATCCAATGGCGGCCATGGCTTTGGCGAGGTTGAGGGCCGCTTTGCGTTTGCCACTGCCCGGATCATAGGCCCCGACGGTAATCATGCTGACTTCTTGTACCAAATGGATATTGGTCGCCAAATTGATCACATCTTGAGAAATCCGATTCACATCTTCAGGCAGGGAACGCAGTTCTGCCAATACCGGCAAGTCGATTTGGTTTTCGATGCTGGCGCTGTCAAATACCTTCGACTTCAGGTACCGACGGAGAAATACCACGCCAAACCCAAGAATCAATCCCACGATAGAGCCGAGTCCTACATATAGCGATTTGCTGGGATTGCAGCGACGCTACGTGACCAACGAACAGCTGTACAATTTTCTCATCAAAAAGCGTGCAGAAGCGGCCATCGGAGCGGTTTCCACCATTTCCTTTCACAAAATCCTGGAGACCTCTCCAGTGCC
>JBCCCJ010000377.1:0-5935 GCA_039033615.1 Bacteroidota bacterium | reverse complement strand
CGTCAGCTCGTGCAGATCCTCCTCCGAACAACCGAAGCAAATTGGACACTTCTCCTCCTCATCAATCTCCTCTTCAATGTCCTTCTTTGGCAGCTCCGGGATCTCCACGCCGTCGGGCATTGCTTCAGCCACAGAACATCCTCTTCGGCGGTGTAGCCTGCCTTGCGGAGGTGTACCCTATCCAAACGAACAAACCCTTCCAAGCTTACTCGCCATCCCTGCCTTGGCCGTAACCCCTCAAGCGGGCCCCAACGCCCTGCAAATCGTGAGTGTCAACCCCAATGGACAGCTCGATGAAAATCAAGCCAATGATTCCCTGTCAGCAGATTGGCTGTATCCTACCGCCGAAGCCGGGGTATACTACATGGTGGTCAAGCCAGATGCGTATGGCAGTGAAACCAGTTGGAAAATTTTCAATGCCGCTGATTCTGCGATCGCTGAAGGAGGGCCTTATACTGATGGCAATCTTGATCTGGTGTATTTGGAGGTGGATTTGAGTGAAGGAGAAGGCTGCCATCGGCTGGAGGTGTATGATACCCAAGGCAACGGCATGAGCGCGGTATCACAGGGATATTTCCGTTTGCTGGATCCGCTCGGCATGCCCGTAACCCAAAATCTTGATGGGGATTTTGGCTCTCAGGCGACCTATCGCTTTACCCTGCCAGAAATAGAAGATCCGACCGCTAGAGAAGACCTTATGGCCGATCAGCTCCAGGTCTTCCCGAATCCAACCAGTGGATTGGTTCAGGTTCAATTTCCGGCCTTCCAAGGCCAATGGGTAGAATTACAAGTGATGGATTTGTCAGGTCGGGTCCTTTCCCAGGTCAACACCCAGGACGGCCAGTACCAATTGACCTTATCGGCTTATCCAACGGGCATGTATCTAGTCAAGCTGAGCACCGACCAAGGCTATCAAACCGTGAAACTGAGCAAACATTGAGGTCAATTGACTTTTTCCGGCAATGAACATTCCGGCATACGCTTTGCTCCTGAGAGAGTACAGACCCAACCATTCCCATGGAAATCGTTCAGGAGATCAGCCTCCTGAAGTGGTTTGGGGACAAACTCTTTTCAGGTGAATAAACAAATCTTCGGCCTCAAAGTTAATCCTTTGACATGGCTCCGAATATGGATTCATAGTTAGTTTTTAGGTTAGATGTAGTTTAGTCGAAGGCAGTGGGATTCCTCCACTGCCTTTTTTTGTGGGAATGTTTGCACGCCTTTCCGACAGGGCAGCAACTTGGTTTCCAAACAGAGATTTGGCAGATTTGGGAAAACCACAAAACCGATATGGCAAGACTTACACTCCTACTCGCGGCCCTGTTAATGGCCTTCTCTGGTTTCGCTCAGGATGGCTGGGTGGAATTATTCAACGGAAAAAACTTCAAAGGTTGGAAACAACTCAATGGAGAAGCCACATACGAAGTGGTCGATGGGGTCATTGTTGGCACCTCTATCCCCAAGACCCCCAACAGTTTCATGGCGACCGAGAAACTGTACGCTGACTTCATCCTTGAATTGGAGGTCAAAGTGGACTCTCCCCTGAATTCCGGGATTCAGTTTCGCAGCAACAGTCTCAAGAGCTATCGCGATGGTCGGGTCCACGGCTATCAAATGGAAATTGACCCCAGCACCCGAGCCTGGAGCGGGGGAGTATATGACGAAGCTCGTCGCGGCTGGTTGTACAGCCTCGCCCGCAACGAAGCAGCTCAATCAGCCTTCCGCAACGGCGAATGGAATACCTACCGCATCGAGGCCATCGGCAACCACATCCGGACCTTTGTTAATGGAGTGCCTTGTGCCAATTTGATGGATGATCTGACTGCAGAAGGCTTCATCGCGCTTCAGGTACACGGCGTCGGCAAAGACGAGAGCAAAATTGGAAAGCAGGTGCGCTGGCGCAACATTCGCATCAAAACCACGGACCTCAAAAACTCCATGATGCCCTACGGAGATGGCATCGAGCAAGTCAATATCATCCCCAACTACCTCTCCTCTCGCGAACAAGCGGAAGGCTGGGAACTCTTGTGGGATGGCAAAACCTCTAACGGCTGGCGGGGATTCAGGACCACCTCCTTTCCCGAAAAAGGCTGGGTCATGGAAAACGGCGAACTGACCGTTCTCTCTTCTGATGGCGCTGAATCCAGAAACGGTGGCGACATCATCACCGAACAACTGTATGGCAATTTTGAATTACAGTTGGAGTTCAAATTGACCGAAGGAGCCAACAGTGGCATCAAATATTTTGTTTCTTCTCGTCTGAACAAAGAAGGCGAAGGTTCTGCCATCGGGTGTGAGTTTCAGGTATTGGACGATGCCCGGCACCCAGATGCCAAGAAAGGCACGGTTGGCAACCGCACCGTGGGTTCCTTGTATGACCTAATCACGGCCAAGAATCTTTCCGAAGCCAATCGCGACAAGAAGCGGATGAACGGCATGGGCCAATGGAATCACGCCCGCATCATCAGCAAAGATGGCCACGTAGAGCACTGGCTCAACGGCATCAAAGTGGTCGAATATGAGCGTGGTACCCAAATGTGGCGCGCCTTGGTCGCCTATTCGAAGTACCAGAAGTGGCCTGCCTTTGGAGAAGCCGAAGAAGGCCACATCCTGCTCCAGGATCACGGCGACCGCGTTTCTTTCCGTAGCATCAAAATCCGCCAATTGTAATCACCCCTATTCCCTTTTGACTATGAACTCTTCTCGCAGAACGTTTCTCAAAACCGCCGCCTTAGGGACGGCTGGACTGGCCATGACTGCCAAGTCCTACAGTCGCATTCTCGGTGCCAATGATCGGGTCCGGGTAGGGGTAGTTGGCTTTTCTAACCGCGCCAAAGGCTCCTTAATTCCTTCTTTTCAGGCCCATGCGGGTGATATGAATTTTGAAATCGTCGCTGTATCTGACCTCTGGAATCGCCGCCGGGAGGAAGGGAGCGCCTTTTTGAAAGAACATACTGGAAACAAAGTTTACGCCGCTCGCAACAACCAGGAGTTGTACGAGTGGAAAGAAGGCCTCGATGCGGTCATCATCAGCACTGCGGATTTTCAGCACGCCCTCCATCTGGTACAAGCCATCAGAGGCGGATGTGATGCCTATTGCGAAAAGCCCTTTGCAGAAACCATGGCAGATGCCAGAGCCGGCCTGAAAGCCGCCAATGAATCTGACCGGGTGGTACAGATCGGCTCCCAGCGCCGCAGTGGCAAAAACTACTGGGCCGCCTATGACTACATCAATTCTGGCAGGTTCGGCGACATCACCATGGTAGAAATGACCTGGAATGTCAACCAGCCTGGGCGTTGGCGGCGTCCTGATTTGGTGGCCGATATCCGCCAGTCAGATGTAGATTGGGATCGCTATCAGATGAATCGCCCTCGGACAGCCTGGGATCCCCGCAAATATTTGGAGTATCGTCTTTTCTGGCCTTATTCCTCGGGCATTCCCGGACAATGGATGTCTCACCAGATCGACACCGTTCACTGGTTTTCTGGCCTGAAACACCCTCGCTCGGTTTCTGCCAATGGCGGCATTTACCAGTGGAAAGATGGACGCTCCAACTTCGACACCATGACGGCGGTCTTCGATTACGGACCGAACGATGACATGGGCAAGGGCTTCCAGGTCTTGTATTCCTCTCGCTTCCACAATTCGGCAGGCGGTACCAAGGAAATCTATTACTCTAACGGTGGAGAACTCAACCTCAAAACCAATAAAGTAACGCCCAACGGAGGACTGAGCGAGCGCCACGCCAAAGCCATGGACATGAAGCCCAATCAGTTGGCGGAATTCTCCCTGGCAGAAGCTGCCGCCAAAATCGCTACCAGCGCCAATACCGGCAATGACAATACCACTTCCAACCACATGCGCAACTGGATGGATTGTGTGCGCAGCCGCAAAGCAACCAACGCTCCGGTAGAAGTGGGCTATTACCACTCCATCGCCAACATCATGACCACCGCTGCCCTGCGCACCGGCAAGCGCACCACCTTCGACGAACAACGTCAGGAGGTACTCGCTGGTGGCGAGGTGTTCAAGTACTAGGCAGAATCCACACAGGAACACACCGGTTGCAGGCTTCAGGGCTTGCAGCCGTTTTTTTTACCCGGAGCAGAACATATGTTAACGTGAGTTTTGGATCATATCCTTTGATATTCAGGACTTTATCCGCCCCCAACCCCCGCTCCCGTACCGCTATGCGGCATCTTCGACAAAGCGGGATCTCTCTTCGTTCGACGGGAGATTGCTCAGCAATCGAAGATTATCCCCCGTTAGAGGGGGCGCAGGGGAAGAAAGTTGCTCATTAACAGTCGAATACAATTTCTCTTATCCAAAACTCACGTTATTTTATGGAATTTGACTCCGTCGCCTCTCTTCTTACCAAATCGGGAAACGCATGCTTGTTTTGGCAAATGCCCTACTCCAGCAGATTCCGAGCTTATTCAAGCTTGGAATCTGGAGTAGTTTGTGCGTACTGGGGTTGATGATCGTTGCTTGTCAAACTCCTGCTTCCCCTCCATCGCCCACTCCCCCACCCTTTCGGTTGCACACGGCCTACAGCCATTTGCCCAATGCCTACCAGCATTTCTCCTCTCCACGCGCCATCAATGCCGTTGCTGCGATGGAAAACGCTCATTTCCGGGACTATGAAGCTGGCCTGAGTCGCTATTATGGCACCCTGTGGCGGGAACAAGGTCCAGGGCAGCGGTACCAAACGTATGCTGAAGAATTAGGGGCAGCAGGGGACAGCATGCATTGCACCATCTACGCGGTCAAAGCCCTGGAAGCGGGCATGGGCAAAAGATTCGAAGCCCTCCAAGACGCCCACGAAGCAATTTGGAACGAGCGGGAGCATGCCGGGTGGAGTTTGGGGTACCTCTTGGTAAAGGAGTGGAATTGGACAGCCTATCTGGTGCTGGATAGTCTTTCTGGAGAATTTGACCATTGTATGCGAGCGTTTCGCCGGGATCGCTCCTATCCCGTTTGGCGACAGCCGGACATTCCCTTGGAGGAGGTTTTTGTGTTAGATCAGGAAGAAGCGAAGGTTCAGGCGCTGTTGCACACCCACGAATTTGGTTGGGGCTTCAGCGAACAGGGCATCCACACTTGGATCACCCGCTTTGACACCTTGAAAGAATGCAATTGGTGGGGCGCACCTTCCGCCCAATTGGATCAGTCCGGTGCGGCTCCCCTCTTTCTGAAAACGGCCTTTTTGGACTACCGGGACTATGCTTCTCACGTCCTGATTTTCCCGCCCCGTATCCCCTCCGATCCATAGCATTCCAGCGAAGGGACGCGTTTTGTCGTCCTAGAGAAAATGATGAAAACATGAAGCATTTTTTCTTGATCGGATTCTGCTGGATGGGTTTCCTGTTGATCCATGTCATGCCGGGACAAGCACAGACGCTGCAGTTCAGCGTAGAGACAGGATGGTTGAGTTCTCTGAATACCGATTACGCCTTATCTGACTGGCAGCATCGTCGCCAGGCCTGGATGGGTGGCCTAAAAGTTAGATACGCCCGAAATGAGCGTTGGACCATCGGGACTGGTGCCCAATGGCTGCAACAAGGCTACCAGGATGTAACTTGCTATGTGGATGAGCAAGGCAATCCCCCGCCCTTGTTTGGCAAACGAAATTATCTCGGCATTCCCTTTTTTGTGGAGCGAAAGCTAGGCAAGCAGGGGCATTGGTTGGTGCAAGCGGGCCCCTATCTGGCTTTCAATGTCAAAGCCAGCCAGGAGTATGACGAGGGAGTGGGAGGATGTGCCTTGTATTACATCCGGGATTTGCGGGGTTTCACCCATGATTTGTACGTGGGAGGTACCGCAGGGGTAGGATATCGGTGGGAGGTAGCCCCTATTGGAGAAGTACGTCTGTGGGGAAAAGCCTTAGGAAGTCTGAGTGCGATTGATCCTTTTCGGAGAAACCATTCTTTTTTG
>JBCCCJ010000376.1:0-5935 GCA_039033615.1 Bacteroidota bacterium | reverse complement strand
TTTGTTCTCCTTCGCGATAGGGCCATTGCAGATTGCTGCCCATTGGTAACAAGCTGATTTCTTCTCGTTGGGCTTCCCCAATGTCTGCTACCCAAATGTTCCCTGAAACTGGGTCCTGGGTCATGCGATGCGGACTTCTCAGCCCGATGGCAAAAAATTCTTCGAGGTAGCCTCCTTCCTCATCCTGCCAGGGATTGTCATCAGGGATGAAGTAGCCTTGGGTGAAACTCTCCGGCCAATGGGCGGGCTTTTCAGGCGAAGAAATCGGCTGGCGGCGGATGGGATGCCCCAATTCGGCTCGTTGATCGACATCTATTCGAATCACTCCCCCAAAAAATCCTTGATCAATTTGCTGCGTGAAGGCGTTGCCCTTGGTAAACGCCCCTGCATCCCCGAGGCTGAGGTACAAAAATCCAAGCTCATCGAAGAACAAACTCCCTCCGCTGTGCCAATGCTGGGGATCAAATTGCTGTATCAACAATACTTCGGATTCAGGAATCGCCCTTTGCGTGGATGCCTCCCACTCGAATCGAGCCAACCTGCGGTAGCCGCCGCCTGATTCTGCTTGATTTTCGGGAGAATAGTAATAATAGATGTATAAGAAGTCCTTTGACTGCCCCGTATTCCCCCCTACTTCTGGGTGGAACGCGACACCCATCAACCCTCCATCTACTGTGTTTTGGACCTCGTGGGAAATGTCAAGCACCACTCGTTGGGACCCCAACGGATCAGCCGAAGAAAAAGTCCATACTTGCCCGGGCTTGCATACCACCATCCAATCCTGACTCCCTGGAATCTCCAACAATTGAACTGGCTCCACAAAATTCAGGCCTTCGAAGGCAGGCACCAATTCAAAGGAAGTTCTACTTGGGATGGATCGCTTTCTTGTCAGAGAAGAAGGCGCTTCCACCGCCTTGGTGAAAGAAATGGGGATGGGTTTCTGGTGGGGTCGAAGGAATAGAGCCATGCATAGACCCAACAGCCCAAGGAGCAGAACATTTTTCTCTCGACTGAAAAAAAGCAAGCGATCGTTACCCGGTGTAGAAATTTGCATCCATTCAAACATAGCGAGCCAACAGTGGCTCAGGTCTTTCGAAAGACCAAAGTCTATATTTGTACCGATTTTTTGAAATGAATTTTGATCAAAAATTTACAAATAGGAAAATTCTCTTTTCCCAACTCCGACATAAGACCATGTTTGGAACGCTAACTTTCTCGGAAATTCTCTGTCCCAAACATGGTCTAAGATGCTAGTACTTGCCATCTACCACACCTTCACCAATGGGATTTGTAAAACCTGGCATACCCCATTTTGCAGGGGCAACATATCGATTCCAAGCAAATGGCGAGACCTCTTTCTTCTCCCACCACTCACTTTCGCCTCCACGCCTCTAAGCGATCATCTATGCCTTCCGCTTCGTTTTGCCTTTCATAAAATTGGGCCTTAGGGAGTTGTTTGAGTTGCTCCACATAACTCACGGCTTCCGCAAAGGCTGCTTGCTTTGCCAGCACATTCGCTTTGGTCCACAGTACGTGGCCTTGCACATAATCACGGGGATAAAACTGGGGGTTCCATTCTTCTGAAGTCCGCATGATGGACTCGGCTTGATTGATCCATTGGGAGGCCAAATCCAGGCGAGCGTTGATCTGCTCTAGATGCTCGGCTCCTTGTAAATATACCACCCAACGGAGGTGGGGCGGCTGCTTGCCGGCTCGGCTTTGGACTTCCTGCTCAAATGCATGGAGATAATTGGTTTCAAAGGGAATGGTAATTTCCATGAATACCCAGGCCAAGACGATGCTGCCGTGTTGAAACCCAAACTGTTCGATGGCATAGCTCAGCGATTCGGTGTGCAAGGAACTGCGTCTCGGCCGAACGGAGACCCGCAGGGCATCATCTTCGGGATCATAGCGAAAGGCGCCCCATTGCTTGGCTTTTCGGCTGAAAATAGCGGTCCATTCGTCATTGGCTTTGGGGATGAGAAACAAAGCATAGGTGCCAGAATCTAGCTTTTGGTCTTGAATACTGACTTCCGTACCGAATTCGACGGTCGTCGCCTGATTGGCTCCGGCGCGCCAAACCTTGTCATAGGGCACCAATTCTCCCCAGATCGCTCGGTTTTGGACCGAAGGGCTGCCGTAGGTTAGTCGTACTTCCGTGTAGCCGACTTTTTGATAGACGGCCTTGTCAGGGCTGACTCGTGGGACCAAGCCAATTTGGTATTGGGCGAAGGCGAGGGTAGTCAGCAGTTGGAGAAGGCAGAAGGTGGAAAGAGGTTTCATGAAGGATCGTTAGAATGAGGAGGAACGTGCAGTCAATACGTAAATTAACGTGAGTTTTGCTTTAGGCGAAATGTAACCATCTGGTTATGAGAAACTTCCTCCCCCTACGCCCCCTCCAAAGGGGGATAATCTTCGATTGCTGTGCAATCTCCCGTCGAACGAAGAGAGATCCCGCTTGCGGGAGCGGGGGCTGGGGTGGATAAAGTCCTGGTTATCAAAATTTTTTAAACAAAAATCACGTTAAGTTACCACATTTCCCAACCTCCCTCCTTCCTTTCGTCCACATTCTCCTGCACAATCAATTCGCGAGTATCCAAATTCAAGGCACAGAGGTTGCCGATGCCTTCTTCTTCTGTTTCCCCTACACCTTTGTAACAGCCATTATCCAGAAAGATAACCGGACCATCATCATAGATACAATCAAAGATGGTGGACAAAGAATAGATCTCATGTCCCTGAATGAGTTTCCGCTTGCCAAGGAAGTCTTCGTCCGGTTCCTGGGGAAAGCTTGGCCTCCATACCATGGCTTGTGGATCAGACAAAGGGTCCTCCACCGCAAAATTCAAGCCTGCGTGGGTGAAGTAGTAATCGGTGGTTTCCAGGCCGATCGGCAAGTCAAACAACCATTGTTCCTGTCGGGGATCAAGTAAACCCTTTCGAGCTGACAAAAACATCTCCTCGTGATTGCCCCTCAAGGCATGGACCTTGTACCCATCTGTTTGCAACTGAATAATTTGGTCCAGCACCCCCAAAGAGTCTGGACCTCGATTCACGTAATCTCCCAGTAAAATCAATTGGTCCTCGGGTTGAAGGTGTAGCTTTCTCAGCATGGCTTGAAAGCTTGCGAGACAACCGTGGATGTCCCCAATCGCAAAGCGGCGACCGTCAATAGGTTTGGAAAGGTATTTCATGGATCTGTGCTGGCAAACGGCTGGATCTTGAATAAGGTTCCCTTTCGTTGTATCTGCCCACATTCCAACATTCACGGTTTTCTCCTTTCTATCCAATCAAGCCCGAATCTCCCATCAGGAAATTCGGACCGATTCAGTGAGAAACCTATCTCTCCTTTACGCCCCCTCTCCAAACATGATCAGGATGGCCTCAGTGGGTTCCGGGGTTTCATTCCACCATTTGTGGTGGACGTTGGGGGGAATGAAGAGGGTGTTTCCTTCTGCCAGAGAAACGCGCTTCCCATCTACCTCGCCTTCGGTGGTACCTTTGATGGCGACTATCATCATCGGGAAAGGCATGGCCTGTTCGCGAGGGTCGTGGCGCACCTTATCCTCGGGCAGCACCCGATACCAGGCCGTGCGAATGCCAGTCTCGTAGTAAAAGACCACAAAATTGGAGCCGTGGGCCCGGCGGGTCAATTCCTGACCGAAGGGAATGATCTCTGGAAACCCCCGCGTCCAAAAGTGGAAGGAGAACGGATTGACTTTCGCTTCTTCTTCCGCAGATGGCTCATAGCCCTCCATCAGGTCCACTCGCATGGGCGTGTAATCTCCGACAAAGGCTTTTCCTTGGGCGGTGAGCGGATTAAGCTTGCCTTGGTCAATGGCCTGCAAGGTTTCCCACTCGATTTCGTACACAAAGGTGGCCTGCTTGGGCAAGCCATCTGACAGCTTCACTTCCCAGCTTTCGTCGATTTGTTTGCCACTTACCTCTACGGTCCAGGCCCCATGATCGGGCACCCGCACCCCAAAGAGCATGGGGTCAGCGGCAAAGCGGTCTTGGCGAAAATCTGCTACGTAACTTTGGATGATGGCTTCAGCGGTGGAAGCGGGGGTCAGCGGAACTTCTTCCAAGCCTGGCGTTTGGGCAAACAGGCGAGTACAAGCGAGCAGCATCGCTCCCATCAGGAGCATGGGTTGAATGGTTTTCAGCATGATTGATAGAATTGGTTGGTGAATCAAAACGATTCAAAGCAAGCGGCTATCAATCAGATTTTCAAGGCTTTAGGGTCGCTTGTGGTGAATGATCAGCTATTTGGGGTGAACGGACAGGCGGGCAAGGATCTCGTCCACATATTGGCGAGAAACCGGGACTTCTTCTTCCCATTCTTGCAAAGATAAGCGGAGGCTTCGGCTCGTTTGATGCTGGATGACGAAGCGGTCGAGGTTGATCAAATGCTGTCGATGGCAGCGTCGAATGGAATTCAGGGGATTCACCAACTGCGCTTCGATCTGCTTCAGGCTCGCACGCAATACCGCTTTCTTTCGGACATCATTTTCAAGATAATGTACCTCCACGTAATTGTCCGCACTGCTGACGAATAAGATCTCAGTAGGCACAATCGCCAAAGCGGGACCGGATTGTGGCTGGAGCTGGATCAGTTGAGGATTGGAGAAGAGATTGATCGGCTTTCGGCTGAAATATTGGAACAAGCCGAGGGAGAAAAACGATACGATGGTAACGATGCCCAAAGTTCGGGCAGTTACCGCAAAAAAATTCAGCAGACTGACATCCCGAAAGCCTCCCAAAAAACTCTTGTATCCAAACATCGCTCCCCCCACCAACAAAATCACCAACCCATACCAGGCAATGGCTTTGCCCACGGTCCAACGCTGAAATGGTTTGGGAATCAAGCTCGGTACTCCCCATTCCATCAGCATATAAGAACTGACGAATACCACCCCCATGCTGAGGATAGCCAGGTTGAAATACCACTGATCGAATTTGTTCTCGATGCCAAAAGGCCGGAAAAAGATGATGAACAAGGAACAGCTCAGCCCAGTCAACAGGACCAGACCAACATTCCTACGGCTCCATTTGGGGCGAGAAAATGGGGTTTCCAGGAGAAGCGGGAGATTCATGTGATGCGAGCTTATGAAGACGACTTCATAACTCCGAAGGTAAGATGCTTGTTTGAGCCAAGGTTGCGAAGCCTGCTACTCCTCCAAAGAGGCAGGCGCAATTCTCGCATTGCCCCCATAACAATTCGACCTACTGGTTCCCGTTGCGATATTGAGAAGGGGTGAGTCCGACCTTTCGTTTGAATAGCTTGCTGAAATACTGGGGGTACTCAAAGCCCAGGCGAAAGGCGATCTCATTGACAGGGCGCTGGGAAGTCAGCAATTCGGTTTTGGCTTCTTCGATCAAAAAGAAATGAATGTGCTCCTGCGTCGTTTTGCCCGTTTCCTTCCGCAACAAATCCGACAGGTAATTATAGGACAAATGGACCGCCTCGGCGCACTGAACCACGGTGGGAAGGCCTTGCTCCAGAGGTCGCTCCGAACGCAAATAGGCAAGCAAGAAAGCCTCCACCTGGGAAATCACGCCCTTGCTGACTTCATTCCTCGTTACAAATTAGCGGTCATAAAAGCGCATACAATGATTCAGCAACAATTCTACCCCCGAGCTGAGCACAAATTTGCTGTGCTGGTCAATGGCGCGTTGAAGTTCGGCTTGGAGGTTGAAAACGATTTGGGTCAGAATCTCTTTTTCTTCTTCCGACACATGTAGGGCCTCATTCACCTCGTAGCTGAAGAAGTTGTAGGTGTTGATTTTCTGCCCTAAAGAGGTTCCTCTGATCAAATCTGGGTGTATGCACAAACCCCAGCCATACACGCAGCCGGTAGTTTCAAGGGCAAAGAGTTGTGGGGGCGCAGAAAAATACGAGCTCCCTTCGGGAGAGTCGGGATCACGGCGCGGG
>JBCCCJ010000375.1:0-5936 GCA_039033615.1 Bacteroidota bacterium | reverse complement strand
GCAAAGGCCAAAGGCCAGTCCTGTAGGGACCACAATATGGGTAGCAGAAATGCCCCGCCCCCAAAGTCGAGACTTGGCGTGCCGTAGGTATGCCGATATGGGCCAAACAAGTTGTCCCTAACTAGGCCAAGGTCCCGAAGATCATGGATAGATATGCTTTGGTCCACCCTTTTCTGAGCGCGTACTTTTTTCACGGGAAAAAAGTAAGTCCGTTGAGCTTCGCGAAATCCGCTTGTCGAAGATGCCGCTTGGCGGTGCAGGAAAGGCGACGTCCTATTTGATCAACAGAAACACAAAGCTGATGTAGGAAACATTCAGAGGAATGGATACGGACAGATAAGTATCTTCGCGACAAGCATTCCCCAAAGATCATCCCCATGTCCCATTCGCCCATCATCCTCTCCATTGCCTGCGCTGATCAGGAATCCGCAAAAGCCATTGGTGCCAAATTGGTGGAAGCCAAATTGGTCGCCTGTGCGCAGGTCTTTCCGATCCATTCGATCTTTCGTTGGGAGGGCAAAGTGCAATCTGAAGCGGAAGTGATGCTACAAGCGAAGACCTTGGAAAAGCATGTAACCGCCATCGAGAAGTTGGTTGTAGAACAGCACAGTTATGAGGTGCCGGAGATCATTGCTACGCCGATTGTGTGGGGGCATCAATCCTATCTGGATTGGATGAAGGCGGAGACTAGGTGAAGGAAGGGATTCATTTGTGGCACTTCTGTTTGTCTGCTAAAAAGGAACTGTCTCCGCCGGAGAGCTTTTCCTAATTCGAGGCTCCCTTCCATTTTCGATATACCGACCGAGAAACCGGAAGCTGAATGTCGTAGCGCTTGAGGTGGACGGCGCGCAATGACCGAACAACCCGACTCCTTGGGATGGTCCAATATATCAGAAGTTGATCCTATTTATTATGGATCATTTTGTGTGTGGAGTGGGCTCTGCCAGAGGCTATGAGGGACTTAATGCTTGCGAATGATGGCAGGTAGCATCCTGTTGTTTCTATGGACCCGTAACAGCCGAGGCAGACAAAGCAAGCCATAGATATATGAAAAACCTTATGCGAATTGCTTTGCCCAATTCAGAAAGCCTAGAGAGTCAATTGGTTGTACAGGGTATCCATTGTTAAAAGGCTAATTTTTGTCAACTCGACTTGTGGAAATTGCTAAGTCCGTCTACCTTATGGGAAATTACACCTAACGATTCCCTATATGAAAGCACTCTCATGCAGCCTCCTCGTAGGAATTGGACTGCTCCTACCCGCCATCTTATTTGGTCAGGTCCGTAAAGAAAAATTTGGAAAAGTATCCACTGATGACGTCCGAATGGAAAGCTATGCCGAGGACCCTGAAGCCGGGGCAGTGGTGTTGTACGAAGAAGGCTCCGTTTCCTATCGCTACGTAGGGCAGGATCTGCAGCAAACCCTCAAGATCCACCGCAGAGTCAAAATTCTCGGGGAAGGAGGACTGGAGTACGCCGACGTCAGCATCCCGTATTTGGCCTATCGTGGGTACGAAGGCGTGACCAACATCAAAGCGATGACCCACTATGTGGACGAATCCGGGAAAGTACAATCTCAAAAAATCAGCAAATCAGACATCTTGGATGAAGACGTCAACGGCCAATACCACCTGAAAAAATTCTCCTTTCCCAACGCGCGAGTCGGAGCGGTGCTAGAATTCAGCTACCAGAAATCTTCCAAGGATTTTGTGAGTTTGCCTACTTGGGTGTTTCAGGAGCAAATTCCGGTGGCCCATAGCCAATACATCACCAATGTGATCAAAGGCTTCGATTACCGAAATGTCGTCATGGGAGGTTCCTACCCCATCCAACGCAGCCAAGAAGGCGGGACGCTCAACTTGGGAAGTGCGGGCATGATGAATACCACGCGGACCTCCTACGTTTGCCAAAACATTCCTGCCTTGGTGAAAGAGCCCTACGTAAGCTCCCTGTCGAACTATTTCTACCGGGTCGAACTCCAATTACAGGGGGTCTACATGCCGGGCTTTTCTGAAAAAGACTATCTCAAGAGTTGGAATCAGTTAGCCAAGCAGATGATGAAAGATGAAGACTTCGGAGAGCATCTGGAGAGTTCCAAGGCGGTCAAAGAAGTCGTGCCGGGCTTATTGGCAGAAGCTGGAGAAGATACCCTGGCCCGCATTCAGGCGTTGTACGAATGGACGCAAAAAAACACCGATTGGGATGATCGGGAAGGGAAATATGCCAACGTCAAGGAGAAGGTTTTGCTGAAAGAAGGCAAAGGTAACGGAACCAGCATCAATATTCTCCTGATCAATTTGCTGCGGGAAGCAGGCTTTCAAGCAGATCCGGTCCTGGTCAGTACTCGTGAAAATGGTTTACCCCAATCCATTTTTCCGACCTTGCGCCAATTCAATCATACCATCGTTGCCGTAGATCTAGGAAAAGAATCGCCCTTATTGCTGGATGCTCAGTCAGGTCTGACGCCCTATGATATGTTGCCCATGCAAGATTTGAATGGGATGGGAATGCGCGTGACCGAAACGGGAGCGACTTGGATCCCCGTCGAGCCGACTCACGCCAATCAAACCATCATTCAATTGCTTGCGGAGCTTTCTGCGGATGGGCAGCTCACTTCCAGCCAAACCTTTCAACACAAGGGCTATGCTTGCCTGACGGCACGAAAAGAAGCCATGGCCGCCGATGACGAACAGACCTTCTTGAGTGAAACGCTCCAAGAGGGATTCAACGAGGTCGAGTTGTCAGAAACGGCCTTGGAGTTGGGCGAAAGTCGCAGCGACCCCCTGGTGACCACCTGCCAACTGTCCACCTCTGATTTTGTCCAAAAAGCCGGAGAATTCATCTATCTGGAGCCAATGTTGCACCAGGCGACGGATGAAAATCCATTCAAACTGGAGAAAAGAAGCTATCCGGTCAATTTTGGTGCCCCCATTTCAGAACGCTACATTCTCACCTTGAAGTTGCCGGAAGGCTACACGGTAGAGGAAGCTCCTGAACCCACTCGGGTCAGCCTTCCCGAAGGTGCCGGAAGTTTCCAGTATCAGGTCATGGCCATGGGCAACCAACTCCAGGTCATGAGTGAGATCAAGGTCAACAAAATTGAATTTTCGCCCAATGAATATGGTCAAATCCGGCAATTGTTTGATATGATCGTTGCCAAACATGCAGAACAAGTGGTCCTCACCAAAGCGGTGGAGTCTGCTCAAGATGATTCCAATGAATAAGCACCTCCCTTCTCGTTTCCCTATGAATCATTGGCAAACCTCTCACAGACGGGGGTGGCTGCTCCTCCTTGGGCTGCTATGTGGGTTCTCCACTGCTTGGTCCCAATCCGAAACATGGGCGGTAGCAAAGATTGACGCTAAGTTGAAAAAAGACGCCGATGTGGTAGTTCGGGTGGATGAAACCACGTATCGGCTCAACGGTGTGAACCGAGGGGAAGAGCGCCGCCGATTGGTGGCAACCATCCTCAATGCCAATGGCAAATCCTTTGCTACCTATGAGGTCCGCTATGATCGAACCTTTTCCAAACCACCCAAGATTGAAGGAAGGCTGTATGATGCGAAGGGGAAATTGCTCCGGAAATTGAAATCCAAGGATCTCCATGACATCAGCGCGGTAAGTGGGGGAAGTTTGTACGAAGACAATCGCGTGCAAGTGGGGCAGTTGATCCATGATGAATATCCCTATACCGTCGAATATTGGCATACCCAGGGGACCCGAGATCAACTTCTGCCGGGGGGCTGGTTTGTCCAGGCCGGAACCCGAGTATCTGTAGAGAAAGCCACGCTGAAAGTAGACATGCCCGCCAAGATGGAACTTTTTTACAAAATGGTGGGAGTAGAGCAGGAGCCTCAGATGCAGGTAGATGGGCAGCATCGAAGTTATAGCTGGAAATTGCTAAACGTGCCTGCGCTGGATCAAGAATCTATGGGCCCTAGCCTGAGAGACCTCCTCCCCAAAGTATTGATGGTGCCTTCTTCCGTCAAATTGGGCAAGCAGGAAGGAACCTTTGATAGCTGGGAAGCCTTCAGTCGATTTTTCTACCAATTGAACGAAGGGAGGGACGAATTGCCAGTAGAACTGTCGGAGAAAGTAAAGGAACTTTGCGCGGACCTTACCGATCCCAAAGAGAAAATCGCTACCATCTATCAATTCCTCCAGGAACAGACTCGCTATGTCAGTGTCCAAATCGGGATCGGTGGTTGGCAAACGTATGATGCCCACTATGTCTATGAAAATGGGTATGGCGACTGCAAAGCCTTGACCAACTATATGAAAAGCATGTTGGAGGAGGTAGGCATTCCGGCTTATGCAAGTTTGGTCTATGCAGGATCGGAGCCGCCTAGCTTTCACGCGGATTTTCCTTCTTCCCAATTCAACCACGTCATTCTTTGCGTCCCCATGGAAGGGGATACGACTTGGTTGGAATGCACCAGCAGCGACAATCCGCCGGGCTATTTGGGATCTTTTACCGATGATCGCTATGTAGTGCTGCTCAAGCCCGATGGGAAGAGTCTGGTTCGCACTCCAAAAAGTTCGCCCGAAGAAAATCGCCGCCTCCGAACCGTGAATGTCAAACTGGACGAGCAAGGCAATGCCCAAGTGGAAGTAAAGAGTGTGAATAGCGGCATGCTCCATGATGAGCTGAGCGGCGTCTCCAGCCAGCTTACCTCCAAAGAGCAAGAAAGTTGGCTACGCCGGCGGATAGATGCTGCCAGCTTCAACATCGAAGATTGGACGCTACAAGAAGTGCCACAAAGCGCCGTGCCTACCTGGGAATTGACTTTTGAATTAGAGGGAAAAAACTGGGCCGGAAAAACCGGAACCCGCCTCTTCGTCAAGCCCAACGGCCTGGGACAATCGCTCCCTGACCTGGAAGACGTTTCTGACCGAACCCAGCCCATTTTGTTGCACCAACCAGTGCTATACCAAGACAGCGTTTGGTATGAATTGCCAGCGGGCTATCGCATCGAGAGCCAGGGGGATTTTCCGATTCAGGTAGAAGAAGTATTCGGGGCCTACGAAGCGGACTTCACTCAGATGGAAGACGGCCGCCTCTTATACACCCGCTCGCTGCGGATGGAACACATGGAATTGCCGCCGAGCTTTGCCGGGAAAGTGAAAGAATTTCTGCAAAAAATCAACCGCGCCGATCAATTGCAGGTGGTGCTAAAATCGGGGACGTAGTAGCTTGACTTCCTGAGTTTTGGACAGTCGACTTGCCAAATTTAGCTAAATTTGGTAAGTCGGCTGTCTTTTTTCGAATCTCTATCAACCATTATGACTTGGATCCCCCGATTTTACGGGGAGAAAGCGATCTGCCAATATCCCCCATCTGAGGGATAGATTGCCGACCTGGAGCACCGGACCTTTGGGAACATTCTCACTTCCCAAATTGATCCACATGAACCCTTTTTCATTGCTAGTCCTCAGCCTGATCTGTCTGGGGCTCGTTCAGCCCATCCAAGCGCAAAATCCGTTCAAAAAACTCGAAAAAGTCATCCGGGAGCAGGTTGGTTTGCCCAATCCCCCTTCCTCAGAATCGGAAAAAAGCGCCGAAGCCGAAAGCTCCGCAGAAGGAGCAGGGGAAGAAAATCCCTCTCAGACGCCTTTCCCATGGGGAGGATTTCCCCATGACGATTCCACGGGCGCGACGCCCCCGACGAATCCCTTTGGCGAGGGCAGCTCGGTAGGCAGCGACTATGATGCCTCCTTGTTTGAACCTTCGGTCTTCAGTTCGCTGCCCGTTACGGAGCTCGGCACCCCCGGCAAAGGTCCCTTTGCGATGCAGTCAGGCATGATCATCTATGAAAAGACCATCGAAAACGCTCAGATGAATGGCATCATTCACGATACCCTCTTTTTCGATGATTTTGGGTGGAAGCAGGTCCGCTATACCCCTCACCGACTCCACCAGCTTGTCGACGATATGCT
>JBCCCJ010000374.1:0-5938 GCA_039033615.1 Bacteroidota bacterium | reverse complement strand
TTATGGGAAACGCAATTTCGTCGGGAAGTCTTATTGGACGAACTGGCCAGCCAAAGCAATTACGAAGGCTGGCAATGGCTCGGGCATTATCAACCCATGCCCATTGCCCCGATTTCGCATTACGAAGCAAGAGACGGAGTAGATTTGGACATCGTTTTTCGGAATCGGGTAGCTGAACTGGCGGATATTCAGCTGGAGATAGAAGAATTGGAAGGGGTAGAAGAGCCAGTTTCAGAATTGGCGCGGGAGCTGTTGACCTATCAGCTTCGCCTGCAGGAGAATGGTCGCCCCTTTGTGCAATATCGCTTCGCCTTGGACCCATTTGATGGGATTCAGCTCCGCTTTCCGCTGTATTTGCTGGCACAACATCCCATTCATAACAAGGAGGAAGCCGAAGCATATATGGGACGGATCGACATTTTTGCTGAGGAGTTGCTTGGGTTGCAGGAGTGGATGAAGCGGCAAGAAGAGAACGACTTGCTGCCGCCTGCTTTTTTGATTGAGCGGAGCTTGGCGCAAGTAGAGGCCTTGCTGGCAACCCCCGCAAAAGAACATCCCTTGTATGTGCACCTGGGTCGAAAATTGGTGCGAGTCAATCCCACCGAGATGAATGAATGGGAAGCTACCGATTATCTCATCCGACTGGAAGACATCATCGAGCAGCGTCTCTACCCAGCCTGGCAAGAATTGGCTACGGTTTTGGAAACCTGGCAGGAGCGAACTACGCAATCTGGTGCCGCCTATGATTTGCCTCGGGGGCAGGAATATTACCAACAATGTTTGCAGGCCTATCTCGGACCAGATGCGGATGCGGCCATCATTCAGCAAGCCGCGGACCAGGAAGTGCAACGGCTTCGACTGCAACTGGATCGGGTATTGGATAGCTTGGAGGTGCCTGCTGGTGGACTGGCAAAGCGGCTCAAAGCCTTCGAAACCCACTACGTATCCAACTCCCATCAAAACCCCGATTCAGCCCTGATGCTCAGCCGTCAGAGTCTGGCAGAGTTTTCCCGCTTGCTGGCTGGCGCTTTCCCTCTGGACCGCTTGCCCGGAGAGAGAATGAGATTTCAAGCCCTTCCCGCCCGCTGGGAACAAGCGAGCTTTCCCTCAGAGTTGATTCCCCCCGAGGCAGGACGTAAGGTTTTGCCGTCATACTGGCTGAATTCAACCGCCTGGCCGACCTGGTATCAACCGACGCTCACGGCCTTGGATTTGGTGCCGGGTACCTATCAGTCTCGATCCAGGAGGTATATGCCTGATTTTCGGACGGGGATGCACTTCCCCGCTTGGGAAGCAGGTTGGTCCTGGTATGCGCTCTCCACGTTGGAACGGGACATCCCCTTACTGCCCTCTCGTGCTGAAATGTATGTAAGTTATTTGCATTTGAAGCTCACAAAAGCGGCCATTGCTCAGGCAGATGTGTCGGTTCATACCAAAAAGTGGGATCGTTCGACCGCGATTGCTTATCTTCGTGACCAAGCAGGAATTCCTGACTCCCTCGCATCTACCGAAACTGATCGCTTATTCGCCGCTCCCGGAGCAGGCACGATTGCGGTTGTTGGCTGGCTTTTCTTTGACCAGCTCTATCGAGATACCTACCTAACCTACCCCGATCGACTTTCCTTGTTGGAATGGCATAGATGGCTGCTTGATATTGGCCCGATGCCCTTCCAGATGACTGAAGATCAGGTAACTATACGCCTTGAAACGAACTTGGCAAGCTAATTGCGGAAGCTTTATCGTGCTGAATGTCTTTTCAGAACTTTATCCTATTGACCATGATCTTTCATTTGTTACAACCCTGGACCGACCGTGCCCAATATCGCCTCTCAACGCGATGGAGGAACGGTTTTGTTGGCATCATAGCAGGATGGATACTGGCTGGCACATGTTTCACGACGCCTGTTTGGGGGCAATCTTTCTCCAATTGTCAAGGAGACTATTCTTTGCTGCAAGCCACTCAGCGAACGACCCTGGGAGACCTTGAAGAAGGAGAAACCGTCTATTTGCGAAAAGAATACCTGGAAGCAGTACAACGAGGCACGTTCGACCGCCAATCCAGCAGTACCGTACATTATGAATTTCTTCGTCCGGCGACCAGGAAAGAACTCAAGACCGGGGAAGTCAAGGATTTTGTCAGAGAAAAGGTCGGCCAAGACGGGAATATATACATCGCCAAAGAGTCAGAGCCCTCGGCGCATTTTTTTCGCACCAATGGGGCCTTTGAAGGAGATTTCATCGGCATGTGGAGAGATCCCTTGCTGGTGTTGCCCCTCGGCATAGAACCGGTTTCTCCAGCAGAACTGGCGCTGCAGCCCTTGACAATTCAAGAAAAAAGCAATCAGCACTTGGTCCTGGAAGGTCAAGGGGAACAATACGTCTTTTACGTGGGCTATCCAGAGATAGAATTTGTCTTTTTGGATCAAGCGCAGCAAGAGGCCCTGGAGGACAAGAAAATGTTGGCAAATGCCCTGGTTGGTCAGGCGTTCTTACTGGAAAATCATCCCAGCCTTCGGTTTCGTTCCAGCCCCCAAGCTGATGCCAAACCCGCACAACCGAACGAAAGCTCCATGAGTATTTTGGTGAAGGACGTGGTGGTATCACACGATCAGGTCTTGCTGGTGTCGGAAGAAAATGGGTCCAACATGGTCATTTTGGACGAAGCTTCCCATTTTGTGATGTACGACCTTAGCTGCATTCAACAGATGCGTCGGGATTTGCTTCAGCGCGCTCAGGAGGGAGAAGAGGCCGAACAAGTGAATCGTCAATTGAATGCATTGGCCCGCAAGCTCACCCAAGGCTTGGATCAAAGAGAAGATTGGGAAGCCCTCGGCCTGGAGGAACGTTTCTTTCCCTTGTTGACCGGCGGTCCTTCTGGACCACAATATGAGTATTTGCTGTTGCCTGATCCGAGCGAAGAACGCTTGAATCCATTTTTGTCGGTACAAATCAGCCATGCGGGCGCCTACTGGTTGCACTCCCATTTTGCTTCCCAAAACGGGCTATATCATACCCGAATCTATGTGTACTTCGCAAATGGAGATTCCCTGGTCAGCTCCCGGGTTTCCTCCCTCAGTCCCAACCATCAGCGAGAATATCAAGGGGACTGGGTAATCGAAGACATTCAATTCAAAGGCGCGACAGATCAGGAAATCGTCCAACGAATTGCGGTAGCAGGTGATGCGCCCATCCGGGTTCGTTTTTCTGCGGGGGGAACTTATTTTGAAGAAATGACCCTTCCGGCCTCCTACCAGCGCGCCATCCGGGACAGTTGGTTGTATGCCAAGTGGCTACAGCAACAAGAAACCGCCATGTCCGCCCCCGGTCAATATTGACTTTCCCCAACAAAGTAGCGTCTGCTGGGTTTTGCTATATTAGTGAGACTTGGCTAAGATCATCGTACCCACATGCCTTCTTCTCTGGCTGCTGTAGGACAATTCGGTTACTTGCTTTGGCAAGTGCTTACCTCCTTGCGTTACGCATGGAGGGACCGTCGCCGGGTGATTCATCAGTTATATCATGTAGGCGTACAATCCATTCCCCTGGTATTGCTCATCGGTTCGTTTGCTGGGGCAATCATTGCTTGGCAGGCGGCCTATCAATTCAAGGGCATGGTTTCCCTTTCGGTATTGGGGGGACAGGTGGCCCGCGTAGTGATGATGGAAATGGCCCCTGTCTTGACTGCGCTGGTCATCGCTGGGCGCATCGGGGCTAGCATGACCGCAGAAATCGGAGCGATGAAATTGTCAGAGCAGGTAGATGCGTTGCGAACCATGTCCATCGACCCGGTTCGCTACATTGTCATGCCTCGCTACTTGGGCTTGAGCCTCATGATGCCCGTTCTGACCTTTTTTGCCGTGAGTATCGCCATCATCGGGGCCTATTTCGTCTCAGCAGCTTTTTTGGGATTGACCCAGCAGGTATTCTTTCAATCGGTCCGGGATTTTTTTGCGGTCAGTGATTTGATTGGTGGCTTGATCAAAGGCGGATTGTTTGGAATGATCATTTCCCTGGTGGGTTGCTACAAAGGCATGCATACCGAAGGAGGGGCGCAAGGCTTAGGCCGCGCGACCATTTCGTCTTTCGTACTTTCGTCGGTCTGCATTTTGGCCGGAGACTTCTTACTCTGGATCATTTTGTTTTGAGGGAATTGAGAGTCAGGCGAATTTTTTCTATGTTTGCTCAAGCATAATCTCCTTGCTTCATACTTTTCGTTTTTGTGAATCAACCTTCACCACATTTATGAAACCCTATCGTTTCCAGTGGCTTCTGGCAGCTTGTCTCCTTCTGATGATGGCAAGCCCGCTATGGCTTCAAGCCCAGACGAAAGCTGATAAAATGCTGGTTAAAGCCAACCGATACTACGCCGCAGGCGATGTCGTGGGGGCCCAAAACCTGTATCAAACGATTCTTGCGGCTGATCCGAACAATTTTGAAGCGACCTATCGTCTCGGTCGAGTGAATTACGCCCTGAGAGACTATCAGGAAGCACTTCGCTTTTATCGGAAAGCTACTGAAATCGACCCTAGCCGGAATGATACCCTCTATCTCCGGATTGGTTTGGTATACAAACTTCTGGGGAATTACCGGAAAGCCCGAACCTCCTTTCAAGAGTTCATTGATCGCCATCCGGCAGATGATGAGTACAAAGAAAGAGCGCGATTGGAAATCAAAGGCTGTGATCTGGCAGAAGCTTCCGTAAATGGATTTCCGGGCTATCGAATCAAGCCCGTGTCCTTCAACAGCGCTGCGGGGGATCGCCTTCCGTCCTACCTCGATCAACGACAAGAGGATGTCTTTCTGGCCTTCGTTTCGGAACGACCGCTACCGAATAAGCGCAACAAACGAAATTCGGTTACGGGAGAGCCCAAGGATGCCGATATTTACTACGTCGTAAAGGAGAATGATAGCACCTTTGGAACTGACGTGGTTCGATTCCCTTACAAGCGCATCAACTTCAAAAATAATGACGGCCCCGCCACCTTCTCTGGTGATGGACTGACGATGTATTTTTCCATCTGTAACGCCAAGAAGAACAAAAACGGCTGTAGCATTTACGAATCTAAATACGATCCGGTCCGCAAAGAGTGGGGCAAGCCAGTATTCATGGAAAGCCTTTCTGGGGAAAAAGAAGTGATCGTCAACTCTCGGGGCAAGACCAAGCGCATGCCCACGGATGATCGCCAGCCATTTGTTACCCGGGATGGCCGGACGATGTTTTTCGTATCTGATCGCCCTGGGGGCGAAGGAGGATTTGATATTTGGTTCTCCCGTAAAGTTGGAGCCGGATGGTCTCCTCCTCAAAACGCCGGAACGGCTGTCAACACCGCCTTTGATGAAGCAACTCCCTTCTTGAATGAGGCGGGAAGCACCCTCTACTTCGCCTCTGAAGGCTTGGGAGGATTCGGGGGATATGACCTCTATTTCGCAGAAGGGGAAATCGGTGAATTCGGAGAACCCGTCAATGTAGGCGCTCCTATCAACTCCACCTTCAACGACTTCGGTGGCATCTGGATGGACGATGATTCCCTTGTGTACTTCACCTCCAACCGAACCGGAGGGATGGGCTCTTATGACATCTACTGGGGCCGGAGATTGTACTATGGACCCGATCAATACAATGTTTCGGTCAAAGGTTTGATACGGGACAAGGCAACCAAGCAACCCATTGAATTTGCAGAAGCGATCCTGTACGAATACCAGGACGACAGCAGCCTTGTGGTGATTGACTCTTTCAAGACTGACCAAAGTGCGCGCTATGAATTCCCCCTGGCTCCTGATAAGAGTTACAAAATCTTGGGGAATGCGCCTGAATACCTGGCCAACGAAGAAGAAGTATCTACAGAAGGGATTCCAGGCAATAGCGAGATCGTGAAGAACATCGACATTGAACTGGAGCCGATCATCTTCGATAAAACCTGGAGTCTCCAAAATATCT
>JBCCCJ010000373.1:0-5948 GCA_039033615.1 Bacteroidota bacterium | reverse complement strand
GGGACTTTGGCGACGGCTCTCCCATGATCAATGCGGTCAATCCCACCCATGTCTTCACCGATGCGGGAGACTACACCGTCTCTTTGCTCACTACCGGAGAGGGAGGTTGTGAATCAGTCGCCCAACAGATCGGCGTTTCGGTATCGGAGCCACCGCTCGCGGACTTTGCTGCTGATCCAGGACCCAATACTGATCTGCCCCTGCCGGGTGCAGAGGTCAGTTTCTCCGATCAATCCCAACGCGCCCTCAACTGGTTTTGGGACTTTGGCGATGGCAGCTTCTCCAATGAAGCCAGCCCTTTCCACCGCTACGAGCAAGCCGGAGACTACACCGTCTCGCTCACCATCACCGATGAGGTGGGCTGTGTGGCCGAAAGCTCTCAAGGACCGTTCACCGTCATCCTCCCCGATCTCTTTGTGCCAAATGTCTTCTCGCCCAATGGAGACGGAATTGGCGATACGTATTTCATCCAATACACGGGCGTCGAGACTTTCTTCCTCCAAATCAGAGATCGCTGGGGGCGTAATATTTTCGAGTCCAATGGTCCCGCATCCGGTTGGAATGGCACCTTTAATGGCGCCAATATGGCCGAAGGAACTTATTATTACGTGCTTTCCATTGGGGAAAACCGATATACGGGAAATATTACGCTGCTGCGCTAAGAGGCGGGAGCCGAGAAGCGGGAACGCTCCGCGATCAATCTACAAACCGCTGGTGGGAGGCTTCCTACCAGCGGTTGGTCGTTGTAGCAGACCTAACAGCTTTTCCAGCCCGCGGGTCGGCTCAAAGCTGTTAGGTCTTGGGTGCGCCACTCGCCTCCGGCGAGCGTGAGCGGGTGAAGGCTTGTTTGAGCTCATGTGGGAAAGGGGCGGCTGGATGTGGCGCATAGCGAGGCCGGAACACGCGACCCCCGATGACGCTTTCGCGGCGGCGGGGGGCACGCCCAAAACGGGAGCAGGAAGGGGCTCTGGAGCTGAAGCATCGAAGCGGCCTGGGAGACCGCTGTACATTCGGACATCGGGCTTCCTGGCCTTGATACTGGGAATGGATTACAGCCTCGGAATCGTCAATCCGCCGTCGGTCATGATGACTGATCCGGTGGAATAGGGAAATCCGGAGGCCAGGGCGACGACGACTTTGGCGGTGTCATCGGGATAGCCCCAACGAGGGGCGACGGTGAGGCCATCAGCGATCATTTTGTCGTATTTTTCTTTGACGCCGCTGGTCATATCGGTGGCGGTGAGGCCGGGTCGCACTTCCATAACGGGGATGTCATACTCTCCCAGACGAGCGGCAAATAGTTGGGTCATCATGCTCATGGCGGCTTTGCTGAGGCAGTATTCCCCCCGATTGACGGATACTACGGTCGCGGAGATGGAAGAGATGTTGATGATGCTGCCTTCCCATTCGGCATCGCCTGTTTTCTGATCGACCATCCAATTGGCGATGGCCTGACTCAGGAAATAGGGACCTTTGAGATTGACGTCCATCACCCAGTCGTAGCTTTCCTCGGAGGCCTTGAGGATGTCGTTGCGCTCTTTGGGGGCGACTCCGGCATTGTTGACCAGGACGTGCAGGGCGCCGAATTCTGCTTTCAATTGGGATAGCATGCGGTCGCGGTCGATGGCCTGGCTGATGTCTCCCTGACAATAGAGGACTTGGGTGCCGTGTTGTTGGAGTTCGGCCAGGGTTTCGGTCACCCGATCTGCGGAGCGGACTCCATTGATCGCGATGTCGAAACCTGCTTTGGCAAGTCCGTGGGCAATGCCGAGGCCAATGCCCCGACTGCCTCCGGTAATCAATGCTTTTCGATTATCACTCATGAATCAGTCCAGTTTTTCCAGTTGTACCCACTGCCGCTTTTCCCAGCTTTCTAGGCCTTTTTCGGCCAATTGTACGCCTTTGGCTCCTTCGAGCATGGTATAGGGGAAGGGCTCATCTTTCACTACGTGGCGCAAGAACATTTCCCACTGAATTTTGAAGGCATTGTCGTACGGTTCCTGGTCAGGCACCCGGTTCCAATTTTCCTGGAAGTTGATGGGTTGAGCAATGTCTGGATTCCATACGGGCTTGGGAGTATTGCCGTAGGATTGGGTCCAGCATTCCCGCAAGCCTGCGACCGCACTGCCTTTGGTGCCGTCCACCTGCAAGGTCAGCAGATCATCTCGACGAACGCGCACGTTCCAAGAGGAGTTGATGTGGGCAATGACGCCACCTTCCAACTCAAAAGTCGCATAAGCCGCATCATCGGCGGTACATTCGTAGGCATTTCCTTGCTCGTCGATCCGCTCTGGGATGTGGATGGCTCCCAGACAGGAAACCGCATGGACGTTTCCGAAGAGATTGTCCAGGACGTAGCGCCAGTGGCAGAGCATGTCGATGATGATGCTACCTCCATCTTCTTTGCGGTAGTTCCAGGAAGGACGCTGTGGGGGCACACTATGGCCCTCAAACACCCAATAGCCAAATTCTCCCCGGACAGAAAAGATGCGTCCGAAGAAGTCATTCTCCATCAACCGACGCAATTTGACCAAACCGGGGAGAAAGAGTTTGTCCTGGACCACCCCGTGCTTGATCCCGGCATTTTTACAGAGGTGATACAATTCTACAGCTTCTTCCAAGGTCACCCCAGTTGGCTTTTCACAGTACACGTGCTTCCCGGCAGCAACCGCAGCCCGAACGCCTTTTGCTCGTTGAGAAGTGATCGACGCATCGAAGTAGATGTGGTAGCGATCATCTGCCAAGGTTTCGTCCAAATTGGTGGTCCACTTGTCAATGCCGGAGCGCTTACATAGTTTTTGAAGTTTCACGGCATTACGGCCAACCAAAATGGGATCGGGCATGATCACTTCGGTAGGACTGATCTGAACCCCACCTTGCTTGATGATCTCGACGATGGAGCGCATGAGGTGTTGGTTGGTTCCCATGCGACCGGTAACCCCATTCATGATGATGCCGATGGTATGTACGGTTTGATCTTGCATATATGAGTTGAATTGATAGTTGGTCAAAAGAAGGGCCTCACAGGTAGGAGGAAATCTGTGAGGGCTGGTTTAGGAATTGAGCTGCTGGTACGACTTCACGATACGATCCAACCATTCTTGCTGGTCCATGCGCCAATAGTGGCTGGAGAAGATTTCTACTTCCTCATAGCCAGCAAAGCCTGCTGCTCGCACCCAATCGGTGATTTGCCGGACGGGAATGCAGCCTTCTCCCATCAGCCCGCGATCTGTCAGCAGATCCAGGGTTGGCACATTCCAATCACAGATGTGGTAGGCGGACAAATTCCCGTTGGCTCCGCAGCGTTGAATTTCGGTCTGCAAATTGGGGTCCCACCAGAGATGATAGACATCTAGGGCGATTCCGACCCAAGGTGAGTCAATGGCTTCGGCCAGATCGTTGGCTTGTCCCAAGGTATTGATGGCTGAACGAGCAGCGGCATACATGGGATGCAGAGGCTCAATGGTCAATTGAACCTGGTGGGCTTCCGCGGTTGGCAAGCAAGCTTCGATTCCAGTTTGGATTTGCTGTCGGGATACCTCCAGAGATTGTCCCGGCTCGGCTCCGCATACCAAGACCAGCATGGGGGCGCCAATTGCGGCGGCCTCTGCTATCATTTGTTGGTTGTGAGCAATGGCTTGCTGCCGCTTCTCCTCCGAAGAGGCGGGAAAGAAGCCTCCCCGCACGTAAGAAACTACTTCAAGGCCATTGTCAGCGACCAATTGGCGGACTTCTTGGGGATCTATTCCAGCGATGGCATCCTGCCAAATGGAAATTCCCTTCACGCCTGCTTTTCCAAATTGCTCACAGGCAGTTCGAAAATCCCAGGGCTTGGTGGTGATGGTGTGGACACACAATTTTTCCATGATCTACAAATTGGTGCCGCCAAAAAAGGTATAGTAAGGCGCTCCACTGGCCATTCGATGCACATAAAGCGCCAATTCCCGCAGGTGATAATCGCCCCACATACAGGCTTCTCCATTGGGGATCAAACTCCCTTCCGGCACATGATCCCAACCATTGGGGCGGTGGTAAATGGAATGCAAACACAAGCCTTGATGCTCGGGATTGGTTCCGAGGTAAGGCTCTTTCAACAAAGACTGAAACGTATGCAAGCCTGCTTCCCAGTAGCGCTTCCCTTCTCCCTCTTCTCCCAAATATTTTCCGAGGCGCAACAGGCCCTGCGCTCCAATGGCTGCCGCAGAGGCGTCGATTGGCTCATAATCGTTGAAGGGATTGGAAGGCTGGTTCAGGTAATCGCCTAGATGCACCAAGCCCGGAGCCCCGGTATCCCAATAAGGAATGCCATCGGTTGGGGTGTGTTCGATGAAGAAATCGCAGGTGGCTTGCGCAGCTTTGAGGCCGATGGTTTCCCATTTTTCAACCCCACCATAGGGGGCCAATTCCTCCTCGGGCAAGGCTTTCAAAAATTCCAACAGCTCAGGGAATCCCAACATCGCCCAGGCCAGGCCACGAGTCCAGGTAGAAAACCCGGTATATCCTTGCTGAGAGTTGGGGCAACGGAAATTGCCATCGGTTACGTTGAATACGCTTTCGTGAGCGGTGCGGCCGCGAAGGTCGTAGATGTCTCGGCCTTCTCCATAGTAAATGGAATAGTTTGCGGTGGCTTCTGCGTGTTGAAGGGTCCGTTCTAACAAGCTGACCTTGCGATCATTCTCTTCCCAGATCGCATGCCCCAAGGCATGACTTACCATCAAGGCCCGACAGGTACGGATGGTATCTACAAAAAGAGAATGGGGTCCGTTGAAAGAATGAATATAACCTCCCTCTGGCAAATGGGTCCATCGTCGGGCCTGTACGGCACCTGACAATTTCAGGGACATTTCGTAAAACTCTGCTTCCCACTCATTGCTCTCGATCTTCCCTTCCTTCATCAGGCGAAGCAGATTTCCGTAGGTGCTGACATTGTTGAAGCCATGGTCGTGCACGCCGAAGTGGCCAACGTGGGCCGCCATGTATTTGCGGGTGGCTTCTCTGCCAGCTTCCAGCATGTCTGTGTTGCCAGTGGCATCAAACTGCAAGATGGCAGATCCAAATTCAAAGCCTTGGGTCCATTCAGTCCAGCCACGGGTGGTATATTTTCCTTCAACCGTAAACACCGGGGAACCCTTGCTATGGTTGTACTCAGTTTGGATCAAACGGATCTTTTTTCCAGACAATTCCCAGAATGCGGGCAATTGGGTTGCGATCTCAGATAAGGTAGGCGGGGAAACGATTTTCACAAAAGTTCGAGTTAGTAGATGGGAGAAAAATGCGTTATTGAGGGATGAAACGAATTCATCTTTTGATCTGGAGCGGTATGCTGGGCCTATTGTTATCCTGCGAATCCAATCAGCATGCCATTTTATTTGACCTAGTAGCCGAAAAGGAAAACTATGCGATAGGGCCGATTGTTCTGAACCTCCCTCCCTCCTGGCATGGGAAGCAATCCATTTCCTTGCAAAATATAGAAAAGGGTACCCTCCTGCCTGTGCAAAGGTTGTCCGATAGCACTTGTACCTTTTTATTGGACGAATTTCTCCCTATTGGTAGTAAAAGACGGTATCTGCTCCGAATCTCTGAACCAGAGCAGGCAGAAAACCAGGTTAGCTGGACAGAGCAAGAGGGAGAACTCACCGGAAAGGTTGGTAGCCAAGCGGTGCTCACCTATCATGCCGCGACGGCCTATCCTCCAGAGGGAGCGCCAGGATATTATGCCAAGAGTGGCTTTCTGCATCCAGTCAACAGTCCAAAAGGAGTTACCGTAAGTGATGGCTTTCCCGAAGGACATATGCATCAGCATGGATTGTTTTTTGCTTGGGTAAACACTACCTATCAAGGGAACAAGGTGGATTTTTGGAATACCCAGCGAGAAACCGGAACTGTCATTCACGATAGCTTATTGTCCGTTGAGTCAGGGCCAGTCGCCGGACGTTTCAAGAGTCAAT
>JBCCCJ010000372.1:0-5971 GCA_039033615.1 Bacteroidota bacterium | reverse complement strand
CCAAAATACCTTTCCTCCCTCTGCTCCGCTTTCCTCTCCCTCCAACGGGAGACACCCGCAGCCCTTGCCGATGGCATGAGGGCACCGGACCCTTTCCCACACCGCCTCGCTTTTCGGCGAAAAGAGAGACTGACAATCACTGATTGACAAGTCTCAGGGCACAGCCACGAGGATCGCGCTCCCCTTTCGCTGGCTTGTGTCAGGCTCAAGGGGGGCAGCAGCCGAAGGCGGCGGGGGGACGAACCCTTTCCGCGCCGCCCCGTTTTCCCTCCCAAGGGAAAACCACCCGCTTTTCGGTGAAAAGAGAACTGATTGCCGCTGGCAAGAGGTGATTCCCCCCGTTTTCTGCGAAAACTGCCCCCCTCGGTCCGGCGCGGCAAGCTCGGCGAGAGGGGCGAGGTCATGAGGCTGGCAGCTCGGAAGGGGCAATCACCGATTGCATTTCTCATTTTCTCCTTCGCCTAAAAAAGCCGTTCTTTGCGCCCAAAATCCTAGCATATGTTCGCGGTAAAAATCAGAGATCACATCATGATTGCTCACTCCTTGCCGAGTGAAGCATTTGGTCCGGCACAAAATCTTCACGGAGCTACTTACGTGGTGGATGCGGAGTTTGAGACGGAGAACCTGGACGAAAACAACATTGTCATCGACATTGACATTGCCCATAAGACGCTTGCCAAGGCGCTTTCTCCGCTCAAATACCAAAACCTGGATGATTTGCCCCAATTCAAGGGTCATTTGACCACGACGGAATTTTTGGCGCGCTACATCCACGAGCAAGTCGCGGCGGCGGTCTCCGGCAGTTTCTCTGGACACCTCAAGGTGACCCTGGGAGAATCTCACGTAGCTTGGGCCTCCTACGCAGCTCCGGTGGGATGAGTCGCCAGCATTGGCTGATTCTGCCCGATGCGGGGGACATCCCAAGTGGGGGACATTTGTACAACGCCCATGTGTTTGCTGCCTTGAAAAAAGCAGACATCAGCGTCCATTGGAAACAATGGGAGGCGGTGTCTGACTCAGATTGGCAACTCTTGCTTCGGCAAGAAGAAGCCGTGATCTGGGTGGATAGTCTCTATCTGGCTCAGTTGGCTGAATCGACTTGGCTGAATCAGCAGCGACAAGCCAAGTTGGGCATGCTGGTGCATCACCTGGAGAGTTTGCATCCGCCGGAAGGGCAGGATGGAGCCGATTTTTTTGACCAGTACGAAAGAAACTGCCTGTCGTCTCTGGATGCCTTTTGGTGTACCAGCACCTTCACCGAGGTCTATCTGAAGGAAAAGAAGGTGGGAGATCAGGCCTATGTCGTGGTCCCTCCTGCCCTACCAGCGATTCCCAAACGAAGCATCCCCTCCCAAGGTCCTGTTTCGGCCATTCTGGTCGCCAATTGGGTGGAGCGAAAAGGGATTGTGCCATTTTTAGAAGCGCTTGCTGAGCAACTCCAACCGACAGATGAATTTCAGTTGTATCTGGCGGGGAGCGAAGCCATCGAGCCAGATTATGCCCGTCAAGGTCAACGTTGGTTGGCGTTTCAGGATGAGCTTGCGCAACGGACAACGGTACTTGGTGCCATTCCTCAGGAACAATTGTGGCGCCTTTACCCCGTCCAGCACCTCTTGATCTCCGCTGCGCAAATGGAAACTTACGGTATGGCGATGCAGGAAGGGCGGGCCTTTGGTCTGCCGATTCTGGCCTTGGATGGCGGCTATGCCTATGCCCACGTGGAAGCAGGAAAGACCGGGCACCTTTGCGAAACCTATGCTGATCTGGCCACGACCTTTCTGCATTTGATCCGACAGCCAGAGGGGTTGCAACAACTGATGGAAACCGCCGCTGCAGAACAACCCAACTATCCCTCCTGGGAAGCAGCAGCAAGGCGATATGTGGAATTGGTGGATTGAAACAGGGAACAAAGATCAGGGTTCAAGGTTTAAAAAACGCGCTCAGGCGAATTCATAGGACATCCCTGACAGCTCCGTGATCTGACAGGAAATCCCGTCTGACCTCTGTCTTCTCTTTGATTGGTGGATTAGGATTCAAGAAAAAGTCTGACAGTTCTCTGGTCTGACAGGGAACCGATCTGACGTCTGACCTCTCTTTGATTGGTGGATTAGGATTCAAGAAAAAGTCTGACTTCTGACAGGGAATCCGGTCTGACCTCTGACCTCTCTTGGAAACCTCTGCCTTCTCCTCATCAATTGATACTCGCGCTCAGCGCAATTTTCAAGGCAACATTCTCCTGCCAAGTCGGAAGTTCGTAGGGACCGTAGCGGTAAAAGACTCCTGCGCCCACGCCGACGTATAGCAGTTTGAGGTAGGTAAAGCGGAGGAGTTGATCCAGGATCAAGCCCGATTCGTGGTAGCCTTGTTCCAGGGTTTGAAAGGAAGTTTGATGGAGATTGGCCTGTCCTAACTGCCCCCAAGCCACCCCTTGGACCAGTTTGATGCGGGGTTGCCAGTTCCGGATTTTCAGCAAGCGACCACCGAAATCATGGGTCAAAAGTGCCTGGACATAGCGATCTGAGAAAAACTCCTGGAGGCGCATGGTTTGGAAGTAGCCCGGCACCAGCAGAAACTGATCCTGACCGTAGGCCCCGCCTCCGTTGAATAGCAAGCTCATCGGGATGGGATCGCCCCATTGTTGGCCCAGCCGTAGGCGAAGGTCCGTTTGCCCCAATTGGCGGGTACGCAAGGTCTGGCTGATTTCGACTTCCGCTTTTTGATAGGCAAAATCGCTGCCCCAGCGGGTATCGCTGCCTACCGCTCGCAACCGAATGATCGGGTAGCGGGAGCCATCAGAGATGCGTTGCCCGAGAGATTCTACGACTTGTTCCCGAAAAGCCAACCGAATCCCCAACTGCCATTCTCGTTGCTGAAAGGGTTCCCGATTGAGCTGCACACTGCCATCTGGTTGAAGTAAGCGGTAGGCATAAGTCGGAGAACGTTGGCCTTGTAGCCAGCCGACTTCTACTTCCAGACCCGGCCTCAGGCGCAGAAAATTGCTCACCCGCAATTGGGCCACGCTGTCAAAGCGGGTGATCTGAAAGCTCCGGAGATTGATTTGATTGGGGTCTTCCAGCAAGGATCGCCCCATTTCGGCTACATCCTGCTGGGCTACTACCCGGAGCAGCCCGGCTTTTTTCTCCCACCAATTCAGCTGAAACTGCCCCCCGTATTTCCAGGCCCGATCCCGGAATCCATAAGCCAAATACCCACCTAGCTGAAATCTCTGGGAAATATCCTCATTGGTCAACAGATTCACTTCGACCCGATTGCCCTCATATTCATTATTGAGCCAAAGGCGCGCCAGGGAAAGATCCACATACCGAAAGCCCCATCTGCCAGCCAATAGGTTGGCAGCCAGATCCAAGGTTCCATCAAAATCATTTTCTTTTCCCAAGCTGTCCATCCATTGGTAGGTGGTAGCCTCACGAGTAGTCAAGGTCTCAGGGCGATATTTCTCCCAAAATTCTTCCGACTGTTCAGCGGCAAGGGGCCGAAGCCAAGTCGTTTCGCCCCGAAAAGTCAAGGAATCTTTGGGCACATTCACTTCCACCGCATCTATCCAACTTTTCCCCTCGATTTCCATGCCCACCGCTTTACTGGGATATTGGGCTGCCCGCATGAAGACATTCAACTGAGCAGGAAACCAGGGGCCTTCGGGGAGTTGCCGATACAGTTGCTCCAACCGAAATTCCAAGGGGCCTTGCTGGGCGGGTTCAGCGATCACACTCTGGAGGGCATATCCCTGACTGTTGAGGAATAGCTGCCCTCGCAGAGCGTCATGGTTGTTCCTCTCTTTAGGAGAAAAGCTGATCAGAAAGACCGTATCTGATTCTTGTAGCCATTGATCCTCCAGCCGAAATGCATAGTGCCGCCAACTGCCCGGACTGATGGGGTTGCGGTAGGATTTGTCAAGCAGGGAGATTTGGGCTTGGTAGAAGGAAAAAGGCTGAAAATCGGTCGCCAAGGTGGCCAAATCAGGTTGCTGGAAACCAGAAATGCGGGTGCCTACAACTTCTTGCTCGGTTCGGTCGGGCGCTCGATGACGGCGAATGGACGTGGACTCCATCACGCTGAGGCCTTGCTTCTCCGAGACCCTTCGATAGCCTTGTCGCAGGGAGTCTTGTTTGGCTTTCAGAGTAGCTGGCGAAAAGTACCAATCAAAAAAGAGTTTGTTGTAGATGCGACACTGATAGCTGGGAAGGCGCTCTGGATCATTGGTTTTGCGAAGGGCAACCGCTTTGCGAATCAATCGCAGGGCGGGATTCTGATCTACGGCGATGAGTACTTCTTCCAAAGAAACTTCTGACGGAGCCAACAGAATTTCAAAGGGTTGGGTCAGGTCCAAGGTGCGGGGGTCCAAGGTTTGCGCCTCATACCCGAGATAGGAAATGACCAGTTGCGGCAGATATTCCGGCAGCAGCAATTCAAAACGCCCCTGAATATCGGTGGTCGTGCCTTGCTTGCGGGCCGGATCATAGACGATGGTAGCGAAGGCGAGGGGTTCCAGACTGATGGCGTCTACTACTTGTCCAGTGATGCGGGTTTGGGCCGATAACAAGGAAAAGCTGCTGCAGGTCATCCCTATCAACAGCCAGGAGAATAAGATTTTCCTCCAATGGTTCATATCATGTTACTTGGTAAAAGGATGAACCATGATTGTTGGCAGCGCTTTCACCACAAAGGAGGGTTGGCCACGAAGCCCGAGAAAGGGGGCCGGATAGAGAATTGGGCTGGGGCTTCGACGGTTTTTTGCCTACTTTTTTCCCATGAAAAAAGTAGGTCCCGCTGAAGGCGACGCGATACGTAAACAGCCGTATGACCAAGGGTTTGTAGAATATGACTGGGGATCCCAATGACCTCATATGAGTTCCTCTAAACAAGCCTTCAATTCGTCCCGATGTTGTCCGTAGAGCCGCTGCACATACCAGCGAGCAAACCAGATGCTCAAAACGCCATAGCCGATTGCGGCGGCTCCTACCCACGCCCAACTTCCCCAACTCAACTCTGCCAGGGTGGCACCTTGTTCCTGGGCTCCCATTGCCACTCCGTACAGCACTCCACCGACTCCGAGCAAGGGCACCAAACTGATGGAAAACCATTGGTACCAACGCATGTAGCGGTTGAGAACAGAAATGGATTGCTCCAACGATTCCCGCAGATGCTCCGCCCGAAGCGGAATCTGGCGGAGCTGCCAGGATTTCCAGGCATAAAAGCCCAAAGCCAAGACGACGAATAACAATAAGCCGGGGGCGAGGAAACGCCAGAAGGCTTCGCTTTGCTGCAAGAGAATCCCACAAGCAATCCCCACCACGCCCAGCAGAATCGCTTCCCACTTGACATTGGACTGGATTTGCTCCAGCGCAAACTGGCTCCGCTGCTGAAGCATGGCCCCAATCTCCTCCGGAGACTGATGGGCCTCCGCAGAGAGTTGTTCTGCGTGTTCTTGCCAGATGTATTTGAGATCTTCCAGTTCCATGGGAGAAGGAATTATGACTTGGGTTCTGAGAATTGAGGGGTGAGGAGTTTGCGCAGTTTCGCTTTGATGCGATTGAGTTTTACGCCGACGTAGTTGGCGGTGATGCCCATGATTTGACCGATTTCTTCGTAGGAATGGTCTTCCAGGTGCAACATCACGATGGCTTTTTCGACTTTGGTCAGTTGGTCAATGGCCCGGTACAGCAATTGGTGGCGTTCTTCTTTCTCCTGATCCAAAGGGGTGGCAGGAAGATTAGACAATTGTTCGTAGAGAGGTTGATGCTCAGGTCGCCTTTTTTGCTTACGAAAGCCTGAAACTGCCACATTCAAGGCGATGCGATACATCCACGTGCTGATCTTGGCCTTGCCTTGAAAACTTCCGTAGGCTCGCCACAATTGCATCACCATTTCCTGAAACAAATCCCGCCGTTCTTCCGCCTGATCACAGTAGAGGCTGGCGACCTTGTGAAGGATGCCTTGATTCTCAGAAATG
>JBCCCJ010000371.1:0-5972 GCA_039033615.1 Bacteroidota bacterium | reverse complement strand
TGTTTGCTCAGGCTGGGGCGGTCTGCGAGATCGCCTTCCCATTCCTGTGTGAGCTGCCAATTGCCTTCGCCATCAAAATAGCCTTCTGACATATTGCGGACCGAGAAAGAAGGCCCAAAGGCAAACTCAAAGCCATGTTTGTTTTCGCGAAAGCCATTCATCACGGTGAGGCTGGGGATGAACATGGATTGCTCCAAACCGCTGACCATGCCAAGGACTTCTACCAAGCCTTGAAAATTGCCCGCAGAGAGGTATTGAATTTCGTGTTGGTAGCCAAACTGACTGACGATGGGCTGGGCATTATAGCCGCCTTGGTCGATGGGAGCTTCCAGACGTTGAGCCATCGGGCCAGTGATGTACGCTACGCCCATACGGGGACCATTGTTGATGATGCGGGTAGAAGGGGCAGCGTCCAGGGTGTGATAGTACGCCAGGTTGTCCACCATGACCTGCTCCGGAGTTTGCTCAAACAGCCGGAGCAGCACAATGTTGACCATCTTCTCAATGTCTCGCTCTTGATTGATGAATTCGCCAATCTCCGTACGTTCAATGGATTCGGTGGGAACATCCAGCAATTTCAACGTGAGGATGAGCTTCTCTCCGATGCGTTCGGCATAACCGCTGACCACTTTGTCAGCTTGCAGGGCTTGGGCCGCGTTGAGCAGGCAAGATTTGCTGAAGCAACTGCTCGGATCAAGGTTGCTTTCGTTCAAGGCTTCGACCATGTCATAGCGGTCGATCACCTCGTATTGGTTGAGCTTTTGGAGTTCCATGCGAACCATGCTGCCCATGGCCCCTGGATCGGTGAGCATGTCTTTGGTGTCGATGTTCATGACCAATGCTTTGCTGCGTTGACCATACAGATTGCTGCTCATCAAAGCTGCGAACAGGAGGGGGAAAAGGAAGGAAATCGGTTTCATGTTATGGTTGTTTGACAGTTCTACAAATGAATAAGGTGGGTTGTGCGTCTGTGTTTGATTCAAAGGTAGAGGGCTGTCTATCCCTTTTGTAATGGCTTTTTCCTAGCGCAGAGGCCCACTTGGGACAAAACCAAAGAAGGCCCATATCCCCGCCGCGGATTCGTGAAAAGCTGCCAAGCTCCGCATAAGCAGAAAGCGGATTGGCATTTTTTGCCAATCCGCTTTGGGGTGCTCGGGCTTTTTCCCCGAAAAGAAAAAAGTTGGTTGATTACATCAGCTGGGCGTTGATGACCTTGGAGAGGTCAAGGCGCAATTTTTCCATATCCAACTGATCGAGGTGGAGTTTGTCGGCTCCGTGTTCTTTCTCGATTTGCAGCATATAGTCGAGCAAAGGCTGAAAATTGTTACCCACCCGCGCCAGGTCCAGGTAGATCGGCAGGTTGTGGGTCATCTCAGCGTGGAGGTCGGGAAGGCGGACATAGCCCAGCCAAAGAAATTCGTAGAGGGTCCGCATGTGCTCATCTTCCAGCCCATCCAGATGGGTGTCTCCACTGCGAATGACCCGCACCAAATGGTCAAAGACTTCGGTTCTCGGGAGGGGAATGCGCTTGAGCGCGTTGTATACATCGAGGTAGACGTCGATGTTGTGTTGTTCGATTTCAGATTGAGAAGCAGCTCGTTCCTTTTGCAGCTCGATGTACTCCTCGACAATTTGATCTACAGAGCCTTCTTCCAGCCCCGCCTGACGAGAAAATTCCTGGCACATGCCGTATTCTTCCTCGTTGATCGAGCCATCAACCACCATCATATAGACCAGATTCTTGAGAGAATACCAACCTTCCTCCCGGTCCTCTGGAATCACAAATTCCAATTCTGGATAGGTATCAATCACCCAATCAATGTCTGCCTGACGAAGTCCCAACTTAACTGCCACCTCCAACAAAAATTCCTGTTCGCTCTCATCAATGTTGCCGTCTGCCGCTGCAATCAGGTATAAATTCTGGAAAATCCCCCGGTGCTTCAATTCTTCCTGCCGCTTTTCCCGATATAGCTCGATGATCTCATCCAGGTAGCGGACTTCGATCCCCATCAATTGGGTGAGGCGCTGGCAGGCTTCGTATTCTTCTTTGCGAATGACTCCATCAGAGAGCATCATCAATACCACCATCCGCAATTCCATGAAGGCATCGGCCTCGGATTCCGGCAAAACAAAGTCCAGCTCTTTCCCTTTGGCGATGACCGGAGCAATTTCTTCCTCGCCCAGTCCCATAGATCTGGCGGTATCCTCCAGAAAACGCAATTCTTCCGGGTGAATCTCTCCATCGGCCAGAGCGATGACGCAAAGATTTTGAAAGGTGGTGATATGCTGATTGATTCCCATAGCGGATCTTTTCCCGAGGTGAATGAAACCAAAGGTACGAAGGAAAACGAAAAATGTCCTGTCTCAATGAGACAGGACATCCGGTACACAACTACCTGTTCAGGATTACGTGTTGATTAGTCGTCCAGATCGATCTGGATACTTTGGTTGTTCATGGTCAGGGTAATGATGCGGTCGCAATCTCCGGTACCGAAATCTACTTCCAGGTCGGGGCGATTGCTGCGCTGAATTTTCTTCACGCCTTCGACGGGCATGTGTACGCCCTGCCAGCGACACTTGCGTTTGATGACGAGCGGGGAGAGGATGGTGGTTTGGTAGCTGATGCCGTTGCGACGGGTGCCTTGGGCCATGCCCTCGATCTGCATTTCATCATTGATGGGATTGGCCGCACGCACCCAGGTCGTGGTCCGGCTGAAGTCCCGGGTGGCTACGTCTCCGTTGAGGTAGGTGATCTGCCCACCAACAAGGGTGGTGTTCAGGCTGATGCTGGACTGGAAGTTGGGCGAAACATTGGTGAGGGTGCGGGTACCTTCTACCTGGATGCCATCCACAGAGTAGTTTTGCAAGGCAACACTCAGGGAAGCGCCTGGCAGATAGATGCGATAGGTGTAGGTAATGATGATTTGACCCGCGCGGAGCTTGCCGTCAGGACCCACACATCCAGTTCCGAAGTCAAGGGTGATGACTTTATTGGCACTATCGTGAGTAACCGTGACACATGGGGTGATCATGCGGTTTTCGACATTGTCCCAAGATCGGGCATATTGGGTGGCGTCAGTCAGGTCAATGGCTTCAAAGGTGATGGCGTCCACTTCTTCGTAGGTAGCTTCCGTTTCGGCTTCTACGATGGCCATTTCCTGGTCTTCTTCTGCGATTTCGATGGGTTCTTCTGTCTGACAGGCAGTCAAGGCAAAGAGGGCCAGCAGGAGCGTTGCGAAAAGGGTACGGCTTACTTGGTCGGAAAATGATTTCACCGAGTTCATGTTGGATAAAGTTTGAATGTATCTAAAAGAAGGTTGTTTTGTCAGGCAACACTCCTTTGACCTCGGCTATGGGGCAAGGTTTAATTGGTCCGAAAAAAAATCTCAGATTTTCGGAATTCACCAAATTTGTAGCCTGAAAGACACCATTGCCTCAGAGAACTCGTATCTTTAAATCAATGATTTTATTTCGCATCTCGTTTCCCTCATCCCGCTTCAACTATGTGGAACAAGCTTCGATTTTACATCTTCGGCATCCTCCTCGGTAGCATCGGAGGATTTCTCTACTGGAAATACGTAGGCTGCCTGACCGGAAGCTGCTCGATTGCCTCGGTCTGGTATCGCATGGTGCCCTATGGTGCCTTGATGGGTGGATTGTTAGGTGGGATTGTGCAGGATTGGGTGCGAATGAAAGATCAAGGTTCAGAGAGTAAGGATCAATTGTAAAGTCGAATTGTATTCGGCCAACGCCTCGCAATCAGGCAAAATAGGGGGGGTGATGCGTCTATGAAAGGGGCTTGTTACAGTTCAGGGAGTTTCATTTTATGCATCATGTGCAGAAACTCCAGCACCTTGTGCTCACATTCCGGGGTCCCTTTTCCATATTTTTGCTCGTAGGATTGTTTGACTGTCATATAGTATTTAGCTCTCCCTCTATCACTCTTCTTTTGCCAGTGATACTTCATCTGGGCGTATTTGTACAATTGCTTGTCATGCCCATAGGTCTCCTTGAGCAATTGCCCCATGCGGACGTCTCGATTATCCTTGACTTTGGAGGAACTGTACTGGTAGTTGGCGCGAGCCCAGTCGTCTTCAAATCCCTGGGTGTCAGTGCCACCATTCTTTTTCGCCAATTCATTTTGAAGCCTAAGATTGACCTTTTCTCGCTGATCCCGACCAGGCTTCAGCGCATCCTTATAGTTGTTGGCAATCCAGGTCGAGGCGCCAGTATGCTCATCAATGACTCGTCCCGCCCCATATCCTGCACTAAAAGCTCCTCCGACTGGTCCTGCAAATCCCACTGCTGAGGCAGCCGCATCCGCTCCTCCTTGTACCGCTCGACCTGTATCGCCTTCCTGAATCCCTTTTCCGAGCTCCGAAAGTCCAGAGGCAACACCAATGCCTCCCGCAACTTTCCCCGCAGCGCCAAGGGCTTTTAGCCCATTGGTTTGTTTGGTTATTGCCCCCATTTTCGTGAGAGCTTCTGCCAATGCGCTGCTTCCACCAACTGGTGGTGAAACATAGTTATTGGCAGTGACCACTTCATCCGTACCCCATGGCGAGCGTTGGACGGGAGTACTTGCCTTCAAACTCAACGGTGGGGGAATCATACTGCTGCCTGCAGCCGCAGCATGATTCGCAACTCCCTTTACTTTGGGAACGAAACTCCGGGTTTTCTGCTTGCTTTTTTCGTTCATGATGCTTGTTCAATCAAAGGCCGCCGCCCGAAGACGACGACCTGCAGGGTTGTGTATGTCTAGGAGTGGTCCCTTATTCCTTGATGACTTTTCCGACATAGGCCAAGTCCCCTTGTCGGCCATAGATCCGCAGCAGATACATACCGACCGGCAAAGAGGTCAAAGACACCTGACCTGCCCGAATCTTACCCTCGGCAATTTGTTGCCCGTTGGGACCATACAATTCGTAGCGGTGGAGATGTTGAGCCTCGCCTGTCAGCTGAAAGGCATCATGGGTAGGATTGGGAGAAAGGGAAATGCTGGAATTCAGATAAACCGCTCTGCTCTTGATCACATTGGCGCAGGGCCAATCACAGGGGAGAAACATGCCTTGGTCCAGTCGATCATCTCCTTGTTGGAGCGAAGTGGCGGCCACGGCTCCTAAGGCGTGCTGGAGGTGAATTCCAGTCGGACTTGTTTCATCGCCTCCCAAGGCTCCCAACTGCTTCAGTCCAAAGGATTGGGCATAGGTCAGCGATGCCAGAAAGGCCGAGCATAAGAAGAGGAGGATTGGTTTCATGACTATTGGAAGCTTATGTGGGTGAGAGGCAAACTCGGTGAGGATGCCTGGAAGGGAGAACTTGCTCATCGAACTTTGATGATGTAGATGAATCCAATGCTCTCCGGCTGAATAGACTGATTGCTGGACAGTTCGCTAGAGGTCCCAGGACTTTCGCTGCTAGTACTACCTCCCCCGCTAGATCCAGTCGTATTGCTAGAGGAGGGGCCTGAAGTTCCCGCTACGTCGATCGAAGCCGTATTACTCGCCAACTCTGAGGTACCTACATTCCCTGTGGACAAATTGCCTTCGGTATTCAAAGCGTCATTGAAAGAGATGGGCCAGGAGGTATAGGAGGAAAAAGACCCGCGCCGCACAGCTACGTCTCCTTGATTGTCCCAGCCAAATAGGGTAGAGTAGGTGCCGGAGGTATGGGTATGACTCATGGAGTGAGTATGGGCAGCTACGGTATGTTGGTGGGGGTCTACCTGATGACTGTGAGACAGGTCGATGCTATGATTGACATTGCCCACCACAGTCGTAGTCGTATTGCTCGTCGCTCCCACCGCATACCGATTGGTCATATCGGGGAGCTGAGTGCCATCCAAAGGAGAAAGGGGATCGCTAACGACAGAACCGTCCAACACTTGCCAGCCAGTTGGCAACGGGAGTACCCCGCCAGCGTCCCAGAAAAGTTTGACCGTTCCGATGGGTTCTCCGACTACGTTTCGGGCG
>JBCCCJ010000370.1:0-5978 GCA_039033615.1 Bacteroidota bacterium | reverse complement strand
CTGGCTGCCATCACAGCGACATTGGATGACCTCGCCAGACAGCTCGGCCTGGCGTTAGAGCACTATCAGACACCAGCCTGGGGACTGCTGACCAAAGAAGCTGGGCCGAGATCGAAGAACATTATGGAACTGATCGATCTGATTTGCGAGCACTCATCGACCAGTTGATTGAATTGCGCTTGCTCAATCTTCGGTCAAAAGGGGTATTTGGCCTCGCGCATGACACCCTGTCACCGCCCATTCGGGATCGCTTTGCGAAATCCGACCTGCCGGGCCAGCGAGCCCACCGCCTGCTAGAAAACAAAACCCAGGTGCTGCGGATGACTGCTGTCAGTGGATTTGAACCGGAAAAGGATCAGTCAGTTTCGACGTTCATAGGGTTCCAACGGTGGCTGAGACGATCTTTGGACGCCTCAGAGTCGCCAGAAGGACCGGAAGGCCCTCTGCTAGATCCGGCTGATTTGCGTACCGTAGAGCAAGGTCGAGCTGGAATGCGCAAGTGGGACGAGTTTGACAGGGCCGTCTTGAATCCTTCTTTTGAAACCCGCGACCGCGCCATTCGTCAGCAGAAACGCAATCAAGTCTACCTAACGGTTGGGATTGTGGTGTTGGGAGGGCTGATCTTTTGGGGGTTGTGGAACTTACGAGAATTGGGACGGTTGGCGGAGTTAGAAGAAGCCAGTCGCATGGTGTATGCCTCGGAACGTTCGCTAAGTGAGCAAAATTACCCCGCCGCGATGTTTTGGGCCAGTCAATCCTACATTCAATCCTATCCGATCTTGTCAGACTTGGTGGTGAATCAGCTGTACCAAATCAATGTGCAAATGCCGGACAGCCTGGACAGCCTCCGCGCAGTGATCCATCTTTCAGGCATGAAGACCCCAGAGGAGAGGGCCTGTCTTGCTCCGAATGGCACTTGGGTCGCCCGCTGGGGGGGAAACCGTGCGCCTACTGTCATCAATTGGCGCACCAATTCCGGCTGGCAATTGGAGGCCACTGGGACCGAGGTCCAAGAACTGCGCTTTGATGACCAGAGTCAACGGCTCCTCACGCTCTGGGAAAATGGGGACTTGATTCTGTATGACACCTTGGGACAACAACAGGCAGAATTTGCACTGACTAGCCAATTGGGGCTCACCCCTCTCACCGCCGCTTTCGTTCCCCAAACCACCTGGATCCTGATTGGGACCAATGAAGGCCAACTCTTAGCCTGGGATTGGGAGCAACAAGCTATCGCGCACCAGATGCAGGATCAGGGGCCTGTGGTGCAGATTGAGGTCCGCCAGGATGGCCGCTATCTACTCACCCAAACGCTAGAAGGTGAGGGAAACGGGGAGCAAGAGAATTTCCAGACCCGCCTGTGGGAGCGGACTGAACAAACAGGCTGGAAGCCCGCCCAATCCGGCTATTCCGAGCAAGAAATGCTGCTAGATGATGCCATAGACATGGCCTTTGGGTCAAAAGCAGGGGAAATTGTCTTGCTGCTGGAAACCGATGATGCGGTCAAGGTGAAAGACATCGAAACTGACAAAACCACCTTGCTCAACCGCTTTCCGGGCATGAAGATTCGCAGCATTTCTGCCCTTTCGGGCCAGCGCTACCTGGCCGTTGGCAGCGAGCGGACTGCGCGGATCTTTGGGGCGCAAGGCGAACTGATTGACGAGTTCACGGGGCTTGATTCTATCGTCGAAGCGCAGTACTTGGATGACGGTGGCTTGATTCTGTTGCAGCAAGACGGAATTGCCCTCTTTTTCCTACATGGAATCAGTGTGCCGGCTTGGACTTCCGACCAATTGTCCCTTCCTAAGTCGAAGAACCATACCGCAGTTCGAGCAAGCGGCGAAGGCTTCCTCCGGCAATCTTTCGAAGCCAGACTGCAAACCTATGACCAAGCCGTTCGGGAAATCAGCCGCTTCTTCAACTGGCTGGTCTTTCTGGCCTTCGTGAATTTCGCCGCTCATTTGTTTCTCCAGTATTATCACGAGTCCCGCCATCGGACCTCAGCCCGTGGCGCAGGCTATTGGCTGCTCCGCGCATTTTTGCTGGCTTTTACGATCTTTGCAGGCTACATTCTGGGCTTACAAACCAATGATGGAGAGGTCTCCCTGACCTTTTTAGGCTGGTTTGGAGGAATGGCTTTTTTCCTGAATGCGTTTCAGGCACTGCGGAATTTTCAAAATGCCCGCTACGAACTGCTGTATGCTTGGGTATTGCTAGACATCGTCTGGCTCGTGATGACAGCTCTCCTCCTCAATGGATTGGACCGCTACGAAATCTTGGGCAAGCTGGAAGGTAATTTGTACTTCGGACCCCTGATCTTTGCAATCCTGACCTTAGGCGCCTTCTCCCTCCCTCCCCTCAAATACGTCATGAATTTCTGGAAACACCCCTTGCGGAAGGAAAAGAAGGATTGGTTGAGGTGAGGGGGATCGGTCCACTTCTCTAGAGGAGGCATAAATTGAGGTGTCGGACAGAGAACCGAAATATTCATCTGCAACAAAAGGTAAAGGAGGGCCAGCCATTGGGGCGAGCCCTCCGGTGAAATATGTGCTAAGGATGGAGGAAAGCTAGGAACTCATGCGATCGCCAGAGATCATTTCACTTGGCGGTCAACTCTAGCAACCCATTGTCCGTCAGGAACCGATTTCTCGGTGTCAAGACCTAGAGCAGCAGCAACTTCTTCGTAGTTGTCCCAATTCAGGTCCAGCTCTCGTTTGCCGGGATTGCCTTCTACCACTACCACTTTGAACAAGCCTGCGTACTTGAGCGGATTGTCCCGAGAAGAAACCAATCGGATTCTGACTTGCCCTTGCCGATGCATCGCTAGGACACTATCTGAATAGCCACTATTGACAAACACGAAAGGAAGGGCCCGCCAATAGCCACCTCGCCGTAAATACACCATGACCATTCCGTTGTCTTCAATGTCCTTGGTGATCGCAGGGACAGACAAATCGACTTGCCACCAAGTGCCGTCAAAGTAATAATTGCTTTCTGCTACATTGAACAAATAGGTGGTAACATTGGCGTTGCCATCGGTTCCAGGTGTACCCGGTAGTCCGTCTGCACCTGCTTGTCCTTGCGGTCCTTGCGATCCTTCTGGCCCTCTAGGGCCTTCGGGGCCTCTACAACTGCTTACCAAGATGAGCCCTATCAAACAGGGCAGGAGGAAACATTTCAAAAAAGAATTCATAGATATAGGAAATTGAGGTGAAAAAATAAGGTTCATGAGGAGACTTATCGGAAGAGGGTGACCGATCCCTCGAATCGGAAGGAACGTCCCGAGCGATAGAACCCTTCGACTACTGCGGTATAGACGCCCTCTGGCACAGGAAGCCCCTGATTGGAGTAGCCATCCCATGGGTTGGTCAGGTTGGAGGAGCGGAAGACGACCTTCCCCCAACGGTTGAAAATCGTGATCTGGATCTGGTCAATCCCAAATCCACGGATGGTCATTTGATCATTGATACCATCTCCGTTTGGGGAAAAAGCCGTTGGGATCGGAACCGCAGGTCGTTCGATGAGCAGGGTCTTGGTGAGGCTGTCCTGGCAGTGATCAAAGGAATCGGTCACCAGCAATTGGACCGCATATTCTCCGGGTTGGCGAAAGGTGATGTCTGGGGCCAATTCCTCCGATTCCCAATCCAGCAAGGGCATGGTCCACTGTTGGCTAGCTGCTTCCTGGGAGAGGGAGCGAAATTGGATTACTTCGTCTATCACAACCTCTTCGGACTGAGGATCTGGGAGATAATCAAAGGCTGCTTGAGGGGAACTGAAGGTGATTTGGATGCTATCAGTAGCCTCTGGGCAAGCTAGATTGCCTGCGGTGGCGATGTAGAGCCCCGTTTGGGTAGGCTGTAAGCTGGGAGACGTCTCGCCGGTGCTCCACTGGTAGTATCGGGCCCAAGGATGGGTGATGTCGAGCAGCAGAGACTCCCCTGGACACAACACCGTGTCTGGTCCAAGTTCTATGGTAACGGGGCTTTCATATTGCACCACAATTTCATCGCTGACACTGGGGCAATATTCCGCCTCCAGGCGAACAGAATAGACGCCGCTTTGGGACACATTGAGCAAAGGCAGGGAATCTCCGGTATTCCATAGGTAGGCGATGGCAGTCGGAGAAAAGGCGTCCAGGATCAATACTTGTCCTTGGCAAAGCAAGCTGTCAGCCCCCAGGTCCAAACTCATGGGCCGTTCGTTGAACAGTTCCATGGTGTCATGTACTACGGGACAATAGGCATTGTAGACCGAGGCGATATATCTGCCTGGCAAAGACACCATGATTTGAGCAGTGCTATCTCCAGAATTCCAAACATAACTCGCCGCCTGCGGGTGTAGGGCCGAGAGCAAGAGGGTCTCTCCTTCACAGATGGTGGTATCTGGCCCTACGGAAAACTGGATGGGCGGCTCCAATCGCAAATAGAAGCTATCCCTTCGAGAAGGACAGAATGGATTGCTAACTTCTGCCCAATACCACCCTTCCGCCTTGGCCCAAAGCGTTGCGCTGGTATCTCCGGTACTCCAGAGATAGCTGGCTCCTACGGGATCGCTGGCATCCAGCAGCAAACTGTCCCCTTCGCAGATGGTCTGATCTGGGGGAAGGGCAAAACTCAGGTGTGGCTCCCAACTGATCTCCACCTCGTCGCTGACCGAGCCGCAGCCAGGATTTCCCGCCGTGACCGTAATGATCCCAGGCTGATCCACTTGAATGCTAGCACCCGTCTCTCCCGTGCTCCAATTGAAATAGGTTGCATGGGTATGAGCTGCCGTCAAGGTAACCACTTCATCCGTGCAAACATGGAGGTCGGGGCCAAGGTTGACGGTGGGGGGCTGGTACACATAGACGGTGACATCGTCGGTGCGACTGACTAGGCCGCATTCATCGGTGACGGTCACTGTGTAGGTGGTGGTACTGGTGGGAGAAGCCAGAGGATTACGAATATTCGGATTGCTCAATCCCATGGTGGGACTCCAGGAATAGCCCACCCCTGAACCTGCATCCAACTGAACCGAGCTTCCCTGACAAATGGAGCGGTTGCTCATTTGATCGGTGAAGGAAATATAGTCCAGACAGAAAGCGTGACGATTGCGCTCGGCACCAGTCCCGGCAGCAAATCCCCAATACACGGTGTTGTCCCCGTTGAAGACTGTCTGAATGATGTTGCCGACAAAGGTGTTGAACCGAAGTTGGCAGTCTACATAGACCCGAATTCGTTGGGTTTGAGGATTCCAGGTAATGTGCAGATCGTGCCATCGGCAATCCTCTAGGTTGGGTTGATTCGAGAGGATTCCAATAGGTCCCGCCAGATTATGCGTGGGATGATGGTGATTCAGGTCTCCATGGGTTTGAATGGCTAGGTGATCATATAGCGGGTCTCCTAAATCAGGGTTGTGGCTGCCCCCAGACCCATCATTGTTCCAGGTATCAAACTCTATGGCCAAAGAATTGGGGATATTACTATACCCCATACCTCCCCCTCCGCCACCGATGTTGGTATTATTTGGTTGTAGGACAAAGGCCAAGCCATCTGCCCCAGCATCCCGACAGCCAAGAAAAATGTCCACATAGATATCAAAGGGCTCATTTAGGTTGACCTGATCGTTATACCAAACTGCCCCGGCTTGAGAATTTTGGTTGGGGGTCAATTCGAAGCAATCATTGCCCAGATAGGACGCATTGCCACGAACTTGATAGGGTTGGGCAACCGATTTGGAACAGCATAGCAATGCCAGGCCTCCAAGCAGGAGGTGAGAAAATCGTTTCATGATGGGTAATTTGTGGGTTGTTGAATCGCTACTTTGAGGAGAAGAACCAGACTCTTTTTGGTCAGGTTCTCAGAAGGGCTATTCCGCCTGATCCAAACATGTTTTGCCAGCTAGAATCAGGTCTTTTAAGGTCTCAGCCGCCCTGTTGGCTACATGTGCATCAGGAAAATAAAAGCGGAGCTCGGCTACGGTTGTGGAGGAAATGTCTT
>JBCCCJ010000369.1:0-5988 GCA_039033615.1 Bacteroidota bacterium | reverse complement strand
AGATCTAAAGGGTTTGGTCCAACTAAGGTAAACAGATTCCTCCTATATTGATAGCCATAATCCGACAGGCTGCTAGTTCGGCAATCAACGATAAGGCATCACGGGAAAGGGTATTGAGCGAAACGGTGAGATCTCCCCGACTGGAGGTGCCACTGCGCTTGGCTTCCTTGAACCCATGATACCGGGATGACAGCAGCAGAACATCATCTTCATAGTCAGAGTCTTTGGTTAGCTCTACCAACTGCTCGATGGCCTTCTCCAGTTTTCCTTTCTGGATCAGGTCTTTGATTTCTTGGGTCGTCATGTGACAGAATTTGTTCTGTCAAAATGCCAAAAATATTTCAGGGAGGCAAAGGGGTTGGATGGAAGGAACCCCTCCTAAGGATTCTGAATCTCTGCTGGGGATCGGAAATCAGCGAGAGAGAAAATGGAAATTCGTTGGATTAGGCTACCGTCCAATTTTCTATGGTTAGGCTTGCCATGCGGTCAAAGTGTTTGACGTTGTTGGTCACCAAAATCATATCATTGGCAATCGCGCTAGCACCAATCAATAAGTCAAAATCATCAACCGGAGTCCCAGCCCGTGATAGCCTTGCCTTTTCTTTGGCAAAGACTTCAATCGAATGAAAGATGGGTAGGATCTGGACCCCAGATAGAAAATGATCCAAAGTCTTCCGATTTTTTGCGGGATAGGAGCTTTTTTCAACTCCAAACATAAGCTCTGCGAGGGAAATCTCAGAAATGAATAACAGACCGTTTTCTACTGCATCAAATTTTTCCTTGAGCTGGTATTGTCCCTTGATGTAGTAAATGCAGATGTTGGTATCTAGCAGATAGCCGTTCAAAATGGCTCAATTTGGCGGTTGGTATGTCGGCTATTTCTGAGCTCGGAGATCAATTTTTCTGCTGACTCCTCCGATTTCCATGCTCCAAACGCTTGGTGCATGGTATGGGGAGCAGAAGTATCATTCTTCCGAATAGATTGGGTAAGTTTTTCTATCAACGCTAGTTTCCAATCCATGGAAAGAGTGTTGAGTAACTTCCAATAGCCCTTCAGAATCGGGGAATTTTGTCTATTCATATCCATAAGATACGTAATTTTCGAGAATTGGCTACTCCTCACTTTCCACCTTCTTTCCCATCAAAAAGGTCTTGATGAATTCATTGAGGTCGCCGTCCATCACCGCTTGCACGTTGGTGGATTTGAGTTCGGTGCGGAGATCTTTTACCTGTTTGTAGGGGTGGAAGACGTAGTTGCGAATCTGTGAGCCCCATTCGATGGCCATCTTTTCGGCTTCGCCTTCGGCTCGTTCTTCGTTTCGCTTCTGGATTTCCAAGTCATAGAGCTTGCTTTTGAGGCGCTCCATGGCCTTTTCTTTGTTGCGAAGCTGAGAACGCTCGGTCTGGGAAAAAATCGAAATGCCGGTAGGAAGGTGCACCAGGCGAACGGCGGTCTCCACCTTGTTCACGTTCTGTCCTCCTTTTCCACTAGAGTGGGTGGTGGTCAGCTCGATTTCGTTGGGATTGATCTCGATCTCGATGGAATCATCCACCATGGGGCGTACATCCACCGACGCAAAGGTCGTTTGTCGCTTGCCCTGGGCGTTGAAGGGACTGATGCGGACCATGCGGTGCACGCCTTTTTCGCCCTTCAGAAAGCCATAGGCAAACTCTCCGGTGATTTCCATCTCGACGGATTTGTAGCCGGCTTCGTCACCCACCACTTCGTCTACAATGTTGCTTTTGTAGCCATTCTTTTCGCAGTACATGAGGTACATCCGGCGGAGCATGCTCACCCAATCCTGGCTTTCGGTACCCCCCGCCCCGGAGTTGATCTCCAAGATACAGTTCAGGCGGTCTTCTTCCTTGTCTAGCATTTTGCGGAATTCCAGGTCTTCCAGTAAGGCAAGGGCTTTCCCGTAGGCATCGTTGACGCCTGCTTCGGTTCCTTCTCCTTCTTTGAAGAATTCGTCCAGAATTTCGACTTCGGCTACCGCTGCTTCCAGCTTGGCGTATGGCTCCGTCCACAATTTGATGGCGGAAATTTCGCGCATCACTTTCTGAGCGGCATCGGGATGATCCCAGAAATCCGGCTGCAAAGTGATGGCTTCTTTTTCTTCGATGGTGGCTAGCTTTCGAGCCACGTCAAAGATACCCCTTCAACGCATCGGTGCGTTCGCGAAGGCCTCGTAGTTGATCGTTGGTCATAATGAGTTGGGTGCAAGAAGCGAGAGATGGGAAGCGGGAAAAGTCGCTGGACGTTCCTGTTCCCTGGCCTACTGCTTCAGGTACAATTATTTTTCAGTTGACGAAGATAGGACTAATCAGCCAAACAAGCTCTGTAATTTCATGGCAATACCCATATCTCCTTCGATTTTGACTTTTCCGGTCATGACGGCGGACATGGGATCAAGTTTCCCCCGCATCAATTGCTGGAAGTCATCGAAACCTACGGCCACGGTACAGGCCGCCGCTTTGTTGTCGGTGCTGACCGCATTGGCTTCTCCGGTCCCGTCGATGAAGAGTTGCTCTTCCCCGAAATCAAACTTCAGGGTATTGCCCAGAGGTTTGGCCTTAGCCGCTTGATGCTGAATTTTTCCGAGCATCTCCTCTAGTCCAACGGGTGCATGTCCATTTCCATTTGCCGTAGCAGCAGGCACAGAGGGAGATTCATAAGCCACATCGTCGATCACCATTTTGGCGATGATCTCCCGCATGATTTCCGATGATCCGCCGCCGATGGTGGTCACCCGTACGTCGCGATACATGCGCGCGAGGGGATACTCCTCCATGAAACCATAGCCGCCAAACATTTGCAGGCACTTGGTGGAGACCTCTTCCATTTTCTCCGTCACCAACAGCTTGGCCATGGAGCACAGCTTCACGTCATACACCCCATTGGCGTAGAGCTGACAGCAATGATAGCTGAAGGCTTTGAGAGCTTCTACTTCACTGGTCATTTGGGCAATGCGGTGGCGCAGTACCTGGAATTTGTTGATGGGACGTCCGAAGGCCTTGCGTTCCGCCATGTATTGCTTGGTGCGGTCCAGAGCCCATTCCATCGCGCTGATGCCCGCGGGTACCGCTACCAGACGCTCCAATTGGAGGCCGTTCATCAGGTAGTAGAAGCCTTTGCCTTCTTCTCCGATGAGGTTTTCAATCGGAACCTTGACGTCGTCGAAGCTCAATTCGGCGGTGTCAGAGGCATGCCAGCCGAGTTTTTTGAGTTTGCGGGCCGAAACCCCTTCGCTGTTGCGATCAATCACGATCAAACTGACCCCAGCCGCTCCTGCGTCTGGATTGGTTTTGACCACGGTTACGATGAAGTCTCCATAGACCCCATTGGTGATGAAGGTCTTGGAACCATTGATGATATAGTGATCTCCTTGGCGTACCGCTCTAGTTTGGATGTTCTGGGCATCAGATCCTGCTCCTGGTTCCGTAATGGCGATAGAGGCGATAGCTTCCCCACTGATGACGCCGGGGAGGTATTTCTGCTTGAGTTGTTCTGAACCGAATTTCAAGATGTAGGGCGTGGACATGTATTGAGTTACCTGCTGGGTAACGGCAAATCCCCCAGAATTGGTGCGGCCCAGCTCTTCATTGAACACCACGTCATAAAAGAAGTCCAACCCGGCTCCGCCGTATTCTTCTGGATAGGACAGCCCCAAAAAGCCCATCTCCCCCATTTTTTGCCAAATCTCGCGCGGAATGCGCCGCTCTTCTTCCCACTGATCAATATGAGGAATGGCTTCCTTCTCTAAAAATGCCCGCAAACTCTGGCGGAATAATTCATGTTCTTCGGTAAAATGCATATGTCTTATGAATTGGGGAATTCGTTGATTAGAAAGTTGGTGATTGGTGGATGAGGAAATTGGTTAAGAGGATCGGACTTCTGACAGCAAGGCAGTCTGACAGCGAAGCGCTCTGACTTCTCCTCTACACAAAGAAATCTGGCATCAACTCCTTCTCTGGATTGACCGCATAATGGGAGAAATCGGTTACTCCGGCTTCCTTCAGCACTTCTTCGTCAATAAGAAATTGGCCGCTGCACTCGCTGGCAGAGCGGTTGAGGATTTCCCAAGCGGCATCGGCCATGATGCTCGGCCAACGGCTCGCTTGAACCATCGCTTCTCCGCCGAGCAGGTTTTTGACCGCAGCGGTGGCAATGGCAGTTTTGGGCCACAAGGCATTGACCGCGATCCCGTTTTTCTTCTGTTCTTCCGCCAGTCCCAAAACGGTCATGCTCATGCCGTATTTGCTCATGGAGTACGCCAAATGTGGCCCAAACCAACGAGGCTCCATGTTCAGGGGAGGCGACATAGTGAGGATGTGCGGATTATTGCCTTTTTTCAAATGAGGCAAGCAGTGCTTGGATACCATGAAGGTACCCCGGACATTGACCGAATGCATGAGGTCGTAGCGCTTCATGGTCGTATGTTCGGTCGGTGTCAAACTGATGGCGCTGGCGTTGTTGATGAGAATGTCGATCCCCCCAAAAGTTTCCACGGCTTTTTTGACCGCCGATTCTACCATTTCTTCGAACCGAATGTCCACCACCAGGGGGAGGGCTTTCCCGCCAGCAGCTTCGATTTCTTCGGCTGCGGTGTAAATGGTGCCCGGCAGCTTGGGGTGAGGTTCTGCGGTCTTGGCAGCGATGACAATGTTGTAACCAGCTTGGGCCAGTTTGATGGCGATGGCTTTACCAATGCCTCGGCTTGCGCCGGTGATAAATGCGGTTCTATTTTGCATGCGAAGTAGTATTTCTAACGGTTTCTCTCGTGACCATCCATTGTTGCAGTTTGCTTGGAATCAACCATTTAAAGGCGTACAGCCAACGGATTTTTGCCCCAGTGAGCACTTTGGTTTTTCCTTGAGTAAATCCTTTCCAGACATCTCGGGCGACTTCTTCCGCGGTCGTGGTAACCAGCCCATCAAAGGTCTTTACCCCTTCCATATCTGCCGCTACCAAAAAGGGGGTATCCCGAATGGCGGCAGGAAAAACGGTCATGACCCGAACGGGAGATCGTTGGAGGGTCAATTCCTGCTGAAGTCCCAGCGAAAAATGCTGGATGAAGGCCTTGGTAGCGGCATAGGTATTCATGCGCGGCACCGGATAAAAGGCCGATATGGAGCATATATTGATGATGGTGCCTTGTTGAGCAGCGAGCATTTGGTCCAAAAACAAGCGGGTGAGCTGATACACTGCTAACACGTTCAACTGGATCATGGTTTTTTCTTTTTCCAGTTGGGTGTCTTGGAGGAAGCCATAACTCCCAATGCCTGCATTGTTGATCAGGACGGAAACGCCTCCTTGCTCGAGAACCCATTGCTGGACCTGCTCGGGCGCTCCTTCTTCCGTCAAATCCAGAGCCAAATAATCAAGGGATAGCGTTGGAAACTCCCCTCGTAGGTCATGTGCAGCCGCGATCAATTCTGCCTCAGGTTTGGCGACCCATAGAATTCGAAATCCGCCTCGCGCAAAGTGGCGGGAAATTTCGTAGCCGATCCCACTGGAACCTCCGGTAATCAGGACAGAATCATTCATGAGAGATAGGAGCGTAAGAGATTGGGGAGGCCCATGTTGTCAAAATTCAAATGCTGTGCACCATCCACGTATAAGGTCGTTCCTGAAATATACGAAGCCAAGGGGCTTGCCAAAAAACAAACGGTCTGAGCGACCTCTTCGATCGTCCCAAAGCGACCTAGTGGAATGCCTTTTCTGGCCTCATCAAACAAGGCCTGAACCGGAGGAGGATATTTCTCCAAACCACTCGATTCAATGATGCCGGGAGCGACACTGTTGATGCGGATGCCGAATTCGCTCCACTCGACGGCCAGGGTTTTGGTGAGATTCTCTACCCCTGCGCGAGCCGCTCCGGTATGAGCCATGCCGGGAGAGAACCCAACCTCCGGCGTTCGCCTGCGGGGGAAGCTCGACAGCTGGTTGGTTCGCCATGGCGGGTCCTGTCAGCGTCTCACGGTGGT
>JBCCCJ010000368.1:0-6004 GCA_039033615.1 Bacteroidota bacterium | reverse complement strand
GCTTTTCTTCTGATGATTGAGAGCCCCATTCTAAAGATCGAAACAGCGCGATAGTACCAGCCCGTGGCTTTATCGAGAATCCATCTGCCTTCGTTTCGGTACGCTTCGATGAGTCCTTCTCGGATGGCGAGGCAATATGCCAGTACGACCATGGCCATCATCAGATGTCGCTTCTCTTTTCCCTTGACGTTCATCTCTTCGAGTTTGAACCCATTTGACTTCAGATGTTTGAAACATACTTCAATCTGCCAGCGCAATTCGTAGAGCCTTGCCGCTTCGGCTGGACTGTCCAAATTGCTCAGCAGAAAGATCAGTTCATCATCGGCCTTGGGACGTGGGTTTTTCAGGATGATGTAGTGCAACTCCAAGCCATCGAGACAGATGCGTTTGGAGACCTTTTTGCCTTTGGGTTTGGTTTTGGCGCGTCGTTTTAGACTGGCCCAGTCGGCACCCTTGGCGGCATTGATTGCCTCATGGTAAATGCCTTCTTTTACCCGAATGACAAAAGATAAGCCGCTCTTTTTCAGGTAGGTTAGCCAATCGATCCCTATATATTCCCGATCTGCTAGTAGAGTCATCCCTTGGAGTTGATAGCGCTGCATGGCTGCCTGAACCATCTCCATCCGCTCAGTTTGAGAAGAGTGTCCCGCTTTTTGTAAATCCTCCCACCAAATCGGAACCGCTACTTCCCCTACCAGCACACAGAGAGTCATCAAGTGGATCGTATCATCCCCCTGTTCCCACTTGGTCCCATCCAGAACCAGATACTTGAAACTCCCTACCCCATACTGAAGCGAACGGCTGAAAATCACCAACCAACACAGGGCTTGGATTCCCTTCATCAACTCTTCATAGAGGGCGGCATCTGCCTCGTCTTTGAGCTTCCCCTGGTCAAAAAAGCGGGTCAAGAATTTGTAATCGCTACCAGGTTGCCGGACTTTATCCGTCCGAATCTCGGGCAACACATCCTTGAGTGTATTCAAGTTGGTGCTCCCACTTTTGAGCATCGCCTCGCAGATAATCAGGATATTCCGCAGGCTGTTGCGAGGTAACTCAACTACTTTTTCGCTATCTTCGATCAAGAGTGGAAACGATGACATGTTTTTTTGGTTTTGGTAGACTCAAAAAATAGTCATTTTTCCGCTCTTTTTGCGTTTTGTCTAGTGGTGTGGTGGCAGAGTATGGCTCTGGCTCTCCGGTGATCGGCATTTTGGGGGAGTTTGACGCCCTGCCTGGCTTATCGCAGAAAACCGTGCCGACCAAGGACCCATTGAACGCTGGCCAGCCTGGACATGGCTGTGGCCACAACCTCTTTGGGGTGGCCTCTCTCGGTGCGGCCATTTCCATCAAGGAGCTCATCGAAGACGGCAAACTGCAAGGCACCGTCCGCTTCTACGGCACCCCAGCGGAAGAGAAATATTTTGGGAAGCTCTGGATGATCCGGGCCGGACTCTTTGACGACGTGGACGTGGTGATGGACTGGCATCCCAGCGCCGAAACCAAAGCCAACGTGCAAAGCTCGCTCGCCTTGGTGGACTTTATGGTCGAATTTCACGGGCAGGCCGCTCATGCCTCCGCCGATCCCTGGAATGGTCGCAGCGCCTCCGACGCGCTGGAACTTTACACCACCGGGATCAACTATTACCGGGAGCATGTCAAACCGACCGTGCGCATCCACTATCACATCCAGGATGGCGGACAGGTCGTGAATGTGGTGCCGGACTATTCCCGCATTTGGGTGCGGGTGCGCGATACCAAGCGGGAGGGCCTGGAGCCTGTGTATGCGCACGTCCAGAAAATGGCCGAAGGCGCCGCCATCATGGCCGATGTCGAGCACGAAGTTTCCCTGATTTCTGGCATTCACGAAGTGCTGGTCAACCGGACTGGAGGGGCGCGTTTGCAGAAAAATCTAGCGTTTCTTGGCCCCATCGAATACACCGAAGCAGAGCAATTTTTTGGGAAGAAAATTCAGGAAGCTACCGGAAAAGAGCAGGTAGGCATCGTCTGTGAGATCAACCCGCTGGAAGAAACCCAAGAACATCCGATGGGAGGTTCTACCGACGTGGGGGACGTGAGTTTTGTGGCCCCGACCATCCGCCTGGGTGTCACCACGGCTCCCAAAGGTACGCCTTGGCACTCTTGGGCGGTGGTCGCCTGCGGAGGGATGTCCATCGGGCACAAGGGCATGCACTACGCCTCCAAAGCCTTGGCGATGACCATGGTGGATTTGTTTGAGGACCCGGAATTGCGGAAAGAAGTCAAGGCCGAATTTGTGGAACGAAAGGGCGACTATCAATACGAAGGTATGGTTCCCCCGGGACCGCCGCCGATCAATAGCGGACGCTGAGGCGAGTACCCCAAACACTAGATATTTCTTGATCCAGCTTTGGGTTGTTATTGACCAAAAAGGACGTCGCCTGCCGCGGGCCTTCCGTTTTGAGCGCCCAAAAAGGAAGGAAAAAGGCGTCGAAGTCCCAGCCCAGTTCTCTTTTCCTCCCCAACCTCGGACTTCGCGGCCAACCCGCTTTTGTGGTGATTGCTGCGCTTTGAAGCAATGATTTGGACTTTTGTCCAGTGGTATAGACAGCACCAATAGGGCAGGGAGGTAATGACTCCTTGCCTTATTTCTTTTTCTGCTTGCTTTGCTCGATTCGCTCCCAGTTTTTGCGCTGGGCTGGGGTCATGTCTTTAGGCTGTAAGCCGTGATTGGCGCGGTTGCGGGCTGTTTTGTCTGCTTGTTTCATGGGTAGAAAATCAAGAGAGTAAGGGCATCCTACTCTCTTGGGGAAGTGGACGGATGAGGAAGGAGAATATTGTAAGGGGGGAGAATGTTCGCCCAAAGCGATTGCGCATGCCATTTCTACAACTGTAAACCAGACATTTTTCCCATATTGGAGCGAGAAATAACTTTCTCCTTTTTCCTAGCTATGAACCAGCAATTCTCCTCCTCCCTCCTGCTCCTCGGTACAATGACCATCTTCTTATTGGCGTGCCAGGGCACTTCTCCTCAGGAAACCCCCGAGCCGACTCCCCCGAACATCGTCCTGATATACCTGGATGACCTGGGATTTGGAGACATGGGGGCCTATGGTGCCACGGATTTGCCGACGCCCAATATGGATCGACTGGCCGCGGGAGGCATGCGTTTCACCGATGGGCACGCGGCTTCGGCGACTTGCTCCCCGAGCCGCTATGCGCTGCTGACGGGCCGCTATCCCTGGCGCAACGAACGCGCCAAAATTCTCTCCGGTACCGCGCCTTTGCTGATTGATACCGCAGAGATGACGCTCCCTAAGATGCTTCGGGCGCAGGGCTATCATACTGGCATCGTCGGAAAATGGCACCTCGGGCTCGGAAATGGAAACGTGGACTGGAACACTCGCGTCGCTCCCGGCCCCAATGAAGTCGGCTTTGACGAAGCCTACATCCTCGCCGCGACTCAGGATCGGGTGCCGACCGTCTATATCGACAATGGCCAAGTGGACCAACTTGACCCGAATGATCCGATTCAGGTGAGCTATCAAGAGAATTTTCCTGGTGAACCCACTGGCAAGGACCATCCCGAAATGTTGAAAATGAAGTGGCATCACGGCCACAACCAGAGCATCGTCAATGGCATTCCTCGCATCGGCTACATGAAAGGGGGCGAGACGGCCAAGTGGATCGACGAAGACATGGCGGATGTGTTTCTGGAAAAAGCTCAGGCTTATGTGCGGGCGCAGAAAGAGGCGCCTTTTTTCCTCTACTATGCCCTCCAGCAGCCCCATGTGCCGCGTACGCCTCATCCACGCTTTGTGGGGACTTCCGGCATGGGACCGCGAGGAGACGTAATCGTGGAGGCGGATTGGTGCATCGGACAATTGCTACAAACCCTGGAGGAAGAAGGCCTGCTGGACAACACCCTGATCATTCTCTCCAGCGACAATGGCCCCGTGCTCAACGATGGCTACTATGATGATGCGGTCGAGAAAATCGGCGATCACCAGGTTGCTGGGCCTTTGCGAGGCGGAAAGTACAGTTTGTTTGAAGCGGGAACCCGGGTACCTTTCCTCACTTATTGGAAAGGACAGATTCAGCCCGGGGTATCGGATGCCTTGGTTACCCAAATCGACTTGTTTTCTTCCCTCGCCCAATTGACGGGAAGTGAACTGCGGGGTCCGGATAGTCAACCGATGTGGGAGGTCTTTGCTGGGGAGAAGGAAACTGGTCGGGAAGAATTGGTGCTGGAAGCGACCAGCCGTACCGCCCTGCGTCAGGGAGATTGGATCATGATTCCGCCCTACGGAGGACCCCCGATCAATCGTCAGGTGAACATCGAACTCGGCAATGATCCCGCTTATCAACTCTACGACCTCAGTCAAGACCTCAGCCAGCAACAAAATCTAGCCGAATCCGCCCCCGAACAACTCCAACTGATGCAAACTCGCTATCAGGCACTCATCGGTGGAGAGGCTTCCGAGGCTGAGGAATTGAAGTTGGAATGAAGGGAGTTAGGTACAACCGATCCTTCATCACCTCATGATAGCCCGCGCGCTTTCAGCTCCTTTTTCAGGGCTTCATATTTCGTTGATTTTTTCAAGAGCAGGTACACCATCAACAGAGGAAGTAGGGTGAACATCCCCGAGGCACTTACCACAACGCTGTAAACGATGATGCCAATCAAGAAGCCGATGAAAAAGGCATCAATGATGGGGGAAGGCTTGATCTTCTTTGCTTCTGTCAGCAGTTCTTCGTCGCTCAATTGAGATAATTCTTCTTGGCTCATAGGGCCTATTGTTGACTTGTGTAAGGATAGAGAAAACGGAAAATTGGGCTTCTTATTCAAAGATTGCCACCGCTCTTACGGGTGAACCGGTTCCTCCGCGTATTTTCAAGGGCAGACCAATGAATCTAAACCTTCCTCTTCCAATCAACAAGTGAAGGTTGATCAGGTTTTCATAATGGGTGAAATTCAGCTCTCCACAGATGTGATGCACTTCCTTATTGGAGATGCCGGAAACCCCTGGCGACATGGTTTCCACCCCAAAGGCAGCGATCCCCTTTTCTCCCAACCAGCGAGCAGCCGCAGTTGACACACCTGGCCCTTTCCCCCAATTTTCCTGGGCAAAATGTCTCCGATAATGATCGGTGTACAAGAGGACGGTATCTCCCGCTTGGATGCTTTCCCCAGCTTGTTCGCAAGCGGCTTCGATTTCCGGTGGCTCGATCAATTCTCTCAAGCCCTTATGGGAGAAATCCAGGCAGATCCCCTCGGTGTAGAACATGCTCAGGGGCATTTTGTCGATGGATTTTCCCACATGCTGGATCTGCATGTGATTGATCGCATCTACGTGGGTGCCGGTATGTTCGCCCAATTCTAGTTTGTGTACCGCTGGGGTTTTGACGGTGGGGTTTTGGATGCCACTCCATTCTTCGTGAGAATTGTGGATGCGCATTTTCACTTGAGGCAGGTCTTTGAAGACGGGCATGCCTTCGTAAATCTCCTGGCTTAAATCTATGATCTCGGTCATGTTGGCTGACGGTTGCGGTGCGGGGCGTGTTACCCTTCAAAGTTAGTGATCCTGTTGTCCAACGATCAGGTTGCTTTCTGCGAATGTCATTTTGAGCCTTTATGTTGGGGTTTCTCTGGGTAGGAAAAAAGCCACGAACCTGTGGTGAGCATGCCGAACCATCCGAATGAGTAGGAGCAGGGTAGGAATGAGCCTGTAGCGCAGCAAATTTCCACGAAATCTGGACTGGTGGGAGGAAAATTCGTGTGTTCGTGGCTGAAAAAGAAAGTTTGCCACGAATTGACGAATTAATCCAAAAGGTTTGCGTAGTCCTCCATTTGTGGCATTCGCCTAGGAAGGAAACCAAACTCATGGCGCAGCAAATTTCCACGAATAGGGACTGGTGAGAAGGCAATTCGTAAATTCGTGGCTACCAAAGAAAAGTTTGCCAGGAATTGACGAATTAACCCAAAAGGTTTGCGTAGTCCTCCATTTGTGGAATTCGCCTAGGAAGG
>JBCCCJ010000367.1:0-6018 GCA_039033615.1 Bacteroidota bacterium | reverse complement strand
CGTCGTTTATCCAATACTATTTGGGAGGGCTATTATCCATATATGACGTCGCCTGCCGTTCCGTCGAGTCGGAATCTTCGACAGTACCTCCCTTTTTGAGCGCCCAAAAAGGGAGGAAAAAGGCGTCGAAGTCCCAGCCCAACTCTCCATTCCGCCCCAAACTCGGACGCAGTTTATTCCGAAGAAATCGGAACGGCCAACCCTCCGTGGTAGTGAAGGCTGCGCTAAGTTTGCCCCTGCCTTTACAAGAAGGAATCATCCCATTTACAACCCATTCAACTTGCGCCTCACCTCGGCGTCTTCCCGAATGCGAAGGGCGTTCCCGTAATGAGTTTTCGCCGAGTCGAGGTAGCCAGCTTGTACGGCTCGGTCGCCTCGACTGATCAAATCAGAGAAGGTCTCGTCCAGCAGATTGTTGACCCGATCCAGTTGGGGTTGGGCCACCGAATTGCGATATCCCGTGGCGAGGGCTTGCCGGAAACTACTCCGCGCTCCCAACATAGCCGTCAAGTTGCCTTGGGTCTCCGCCCGACGCAACTGCTCTCCCCCTTGCCGCATCAGGGTTCGGAAATTCGCTTCTGCGCCTGATTTTTCCTTGGCTTCCTCCATGCCCGCCCTTGCTACTTCGCTGGTGGAATCATACGCAAAGGCAATCTGAAAAGTCGCAAGGGCTCCTTCATAAGCCCCCGCTTCCAATAGATTCTGTCCCTGGGCCAGGTTTTCTTCGAAGCGAGCGAGGTTGATGGCCTCCAGGCTATCCAAGGCGGCCTGGGCTTCTTGCTGCGCCGTCCGCGCGTCCTCTTCCGCTTGCTGAGCCAAATCTCGCTGCCCCAAGGCCCACACCGCCAGGATGATCGCTCCCGCCGCTACTGCCCCCACGATGCCGATGATGCCCGCATAGCGCCAATTCCGCCGTCGGATCGCTCGTTTCTCTTCCTCCTGCTGGCGAATTTCCCGCGCTTTGAGGATGGGCGGCAAAAGCGTGTCATGAGAGATCTCATAGCTGAAGTCGCCCACGCTGTTGCGCTCCTCCCGAATGAGGAATTTATTTTTGAGGATGTCCAGCAAGGCATCATTCACCCCCTCTCTCCGAAATTCCAGCAACAATTGATCCTTGTCCACACTCAGGCGGCGGGCATCGCCGCTCTGGGCGTCGTAATAGAGCAGCCCTTCCTCCATCAACTTGCGCGCCGCTGCCTGCTGCGCCTCGGACAATTCGCCAATCTTGCCATTGTAGTAGGCTTCGTAGATGTTGGCGAAGTCGGGCAGGTCGTGCGGCTCGATCAGTAGATCGTGCTCCCGAATGACGTGAGACTCGATGTATTCGCAGCAGATTTGCAGCAAAAAGGACTCGATCCGAATCGCCTGTCCCGCTGCGTAGGGATCGGTTTTTTGGCCTTGGCTCAGCTCATTGAACAGGGTTTGGAGGGCGGTTTCCTCGTAGGCAAAGGCGGTGGATTCATATGTTCCCTCAGTCAAACGCGCTGGTTCCACGATGGCTTCCCGCGCCTGGGCCAAGGTCAGGCCCTGCAATTCGTAGCGCTTTTGCAGGATGGCCGGGAGTTGCGCCCGCAGACCATTGAGCAGGGAGAGCTTGTCCTGCCGAATGGCAAAGAGCACCTTGACCCGCATGGGCTGGCTCAGGAAGCGGCGCAGGTCGCGGTCGAGGCCCCGCCAATTATCGCGCAACGATTGGGGAATCTCGGTGTAGAGCAGCTCTGCCAATTCCTTGCGGAAGCGCGCTTGCTGGGCCGCCGGATAGGTGAAAAATTCCTCGAACTGATCAAAAATCAACAGAATCTGCGGTTCCTCCTTTCCCCCGCTCCGCGCCCGAAAGAGCGACCACAACGATTCGGTTTGGCCCTTCTCTTTCCACAAAGCCTGAAATTCGCCTGCCTGATCGGCTTCCTTCAGTTGATCGAAAGCTTCCTTGCGTACCTTCTCCACCGGAGAATCCTCCTGCTCGGTATAGCTCCGCATCCGCACCGTGAGGGGAATCATCTGATCCTCCTCCTGCAAGTCCTTGTCCGTCAGCAGCGGAATCAGCCCCGCATTGATCAGTGAACTCTTGCCATAGCCCGACTTCCCAAACAGCACCACCAGTTTTTCCAGCAGCACCAAGTCATGCAAATCCTGGATGTCCCGCTCCCGCCCGAAGAACAATTGCTGTTCATCGGTCTCGAAGGGCTTGACACCGGGATACCTTCTTACAAGGTTCATGTTTCAGGGTTCAGGGTTCGCGGTCGAAGACTGTCCCCCGCTGGCGGGGGAAATAGGGGGTGGAATGAGCAAAACATTTCGCAGAAAGCCCCCTTCCAGCGTCGGGGCGCAGCGATGGCGAAGGGGGTTGGGGGATGAATCCAGGGTAGCAGTCGAAGACTCTCCCCCGCTGGCGGGGGAAATAGGGGGTGGAAAAAGCAACACATTTCGCAGAAAAGCCCCCTTCCAGCGAAGGATTGTGCAGGCGGAGAAGGGGGTTGGGGGATGAACAAGATTCGTAGCTCTTAGGCTGCGCTCCCAAGCCTGTTGGCTCGTTGATCTTGCCCCCCTTGCCAAGCTAGTAGTCCCGGGTCGAGGGGGGCGGTTTTCGGAGAAAACGGGGGGAATGGTCCCCCCGCAGCCTATGGCTGCTGCCCCCCTTGAGCAGCGCACAGGCCAGTGCAAGGGGGGCAGGTTCAGCGTGAAGGCCTTCGGCTTTCTTCTCTTAGCCTCATGGCTCATGGGTTGGAGCAGGGTACATCCTCCTTTGGTCAACGATTCACCCCCATCCCCCCTCGCTTTCCCGCTGGGGCCATCCGCACAGGGGGGCAGCCGTTGGCTAGCGCATTCAAATCGATAGATTTCTCGCGTATGTTTGGGCGGCGTTGGGCGAAATTCGGTGGCAGGGGGACGGCCTGTGGGTAGCCTGGAATTTCGACGGTTTTTTGCCTCCTTTTTTGCCGTCAAAAAAGGAGGTCCGGCTGAAGGCCACGAATTGGGAGGAGAAGTATTTGGCAAGAATGCTGATCTATATCCCAAAGAATAGAACATAAAAAATTGAAATAGACCTCCATATGACCCCCGAATTTCTCCAAACCACCTCTTCCTGGGTAGAGGAAACCCTGGCTCAACTCTCTCCCCGTGAGCGCATCGCGCAGTTGTTACACGTAGCTTCCTGGTCCAATCGTGGCCCCGAGCACCAGGCGCAGGTAATCCGCAACATCGAAGCACACGGCATCGGTGGGGTCATTTTTTTCCAGGGCGACCCAGAAGATCAATGGGACTTCACCCATGCTTACCAGCAGGCGAGCAAGGTGCCGCTGATGATCTCGATTGACGCGGAATGGGGGCTGGCCATGCGACTGACTCGCTCGGTGCAATTCCCTTACGCCATGACCATGGGAGCCATGGAAGACATTGATTTGATCTATCAGGCGGGTGCTGAATTGGGACGGCAATGCCGTCGTCTGGGCATCCACATGAATCATGCGCCCTCGGTGGACATCAATACCGAGCCAGACAATCCGGTGATTGGGTTCCGATCCTTCGGAGATCAACCAGAGGAAGTCGCAAGACGAGCCGCAGCCTTCATGAAGGGCATGCAAGATCAAGGCGTCCTGGCGGTAGCCAAGCATTTTCCCGGTCATGGCGACACCAAGACCGATTCTCACCTCAGCTTGCCCTTGTTGCCCCACGACCGCAAACGGCTGCGAGAGGTGGAGTTGAAACCCTTTCGCCATCTGATTGGAGAGGGCGTGGCTGGAGTGATGACGGGGCATTTGCACGTGCCCGCCATTGACCCCAGCCCGAATATCGGGGGGACGCTTTCTCCCGTCATCGCCAAACAACTCCTGCAATCGGAATTGGGTTTTGAAGGCCTCGTCATCACGGATGCCTTGGACATGAAGGGCGTAACCGAGCATTTTACTCCGGCAGAAATCAACTTGCGTGCGGCCTTGGCGGGACATGACATCCTGCTGTTTTGCGTAGATGTTCCTGGTTCCATTGAGGCGATTGAGCAAGCAGTAGCAGCAGGGCGAATCAGTCAGGAGGACATCGACCGTCGTTGTCGCAAGCAACTCCTCGCCAAAGCCTGGTTGGGCCTGGATCAGCAAGTCCTGCCCTCTCGGGAGAATTTGATTCAGGACCTCAATCCGGTAGCTGCGGCGCAACTGAATCAGCAGATCGCTGACGCGTCTGTTACCTTGCTCAAAGCTCCCAAAGTGCCTTCCGTACCCGAAGAAACGGTCTCCCTGGCGTTGTGGGCCTCTCAGGAAGCCCAATCCGATCAATTGGCGCACCACCAGTTGACTGCCACCGCCTCCGAGGCTCAACCATCAGATTTGACGATTTTTCAGGAGGAACTGAAGCATGCGGGTGTGCCTACCCATTACCGCTTCTCGTTGGGACAATCGGAGGCAGAGTGGGAAGCACTGAACAAAGCTTTGGAACGTGCGGACCATGTCCTGCTTGGCCTACACGGGCTGCACATCAAGGCCAGTTTTCGCTTTGGCATTACCGAAGAATTGAATGAGAAACTGACCCAATTGATAGCGACGGGAAAAGTCTCCCTCTGTGTCTTTGGTAATGGCTACAGTTTGCGCCTGATGCCTGATTTGACCAAGTGCCAGGGAATCGTGTTGACCTATCAGGATACCGAATATGCGCAGTTGGCTGCCGCTAGGGTGATGAGCGGTCAAGCTCCTGCAAGGGGCAAGAATCACTTGAAGGTGGGCTTGAGCTAGAACGAGGATCAGAGCCATTGACAACCTCCGACTTCCCCTTTTCTGCTGACAAATCTGACTTCTGACAACGGACTGATCTCCCTCCTTTTCCCTATCTTCGCTTCATGAGTCAACCTACCATTTTCATCTCCGGCGCTTCCAAAGGCATTGGACTGGGCATTGCCCGTTTGTTGTACCAGAATGACTACCGAGTGGTGATCTGCGCCCGTGGTCAAGCGGCTTTGGATGCCGCCAAAGCAGAGATGCCCAAGATTCACACCTATGTTTGCGACATTGCGGATAAGGAAGCGGTGAAACGCATGGCTGTTTGGTTGAATGAAACGTTTGGTCCCCTGGACGTGCTGGTAAACAATGGCGGGAATTTTCAGCCTGGACAACTTCATTCTGAGGCAGACGAAGTCTATGAAGCCATGATGGCGACCAATATGGACAGCGCCTATTACCTGACCAAAGGAGTGCTGCCGTTGATGATGGAACAGAAAAAGGGTACAGTGGTCAACATCGCCAGTATTGCGAGCATCAACGCCTATGCAAATGGCGGTTCTTACGGCATCTCCAAATTCGCCATGTTGGGCTTTTCCAAAAACCTGCGGGAAGAGATGAAACCCCACAATATTCGGGTCATCAGCATCATGCCAGGGGCAGTGCGCACTGCTTCCTGGGATGGGGTAGATTTGCCGGAAGAACGCTTCATGCCCGTGGAAGATGTGGCTCAACTGGTCTGGGCCCTTTGTTCCCTGACCGATCGAACCGTGGTGGAAGACATCGTGCTACGCCCTGCTTTGGGAGATATCTAGACAGGTCTCAGGGTTCAAGGAGCAGGGTTCGGGGTTCATCCTTTCGAAGAAAAGCCCCTTGAGCGGATGGTCGTGTGAACGTCTAAGGGGGGGCTGAATCAGAGACCAGAGTTCACAGCTATCGCGAAATTGCATGTTGTAAGACTCAATGCTCTGAACATTCTTTCACTCGGAAGCGCTCTGAAAAAGCGTGGAATCACCTGCCTCAACATCACCATGAGCAAGGCACAAAAAAAGTCCCCTTTTCAGCGACACCGCAAAGCTTTTTGGCGGGAATTGTTGCCCATTTGGTTGGGGGGAGCTTTTGCGTATCTGTTCTTGGCAGGAGAGAACTTGTCGGTGGCCCATGATTCCATTGCCTACCTGAATGAATTCGAGCTGAGTGAAGCCATCAGCTATTATCCGCATCACCTACTTTGGCATTGGCTGGTCAGTGGTTGGATTGACCTATGGCCTTGGGACACACCCATCTATCTCCGCATCGAATACCTCAATGG
>JBCCCJ010000366.1:0-6020 GCA_039033615.1 Bacteroidota bacterium | reverse complement strand
AGACCTCATAATTGTCTTTGGGATAAAGGAACGGCAATTCGATCACTTTGCGCAGGAGTACCTTGGGGTCATCGTTTGCGAGTACCTCTGCGTAAGCCATCTTGGCCTTTTCGTGTCCTGCTGCCAAAACGGCCTGCAACAAGCCCTCTTTGTTTTTGAAATGCCGAAAAATCAAGCCTTCCGAGACGCCAGCTGCTTTGGCAACTTTGCTGGTGGAGGTATTGGCATACCCCTCGTTGGCAAAGAGCTTCAATGCGGCTTTCAGGATATTTTGTTGCTTTTCGGTCATGATGGGGAGTAACTCCTGGCAAAAATAGGATTCTTTCCTGCTGCCTACAAATCTCAGGTACTCAGGAGGTTTGGTAGCAAATATACAGGTTCAGGCCTTTTCTTCCCTTATTTGGTGGCTTTTTATGTAGCTCTGGACTCTGTCCGGCGAGGATGCTTTCAGACCTAACAGCTTTTTTTACCATCCTGGCTATTCAAAGCTGTTAGGTCTAACTGATGCCTCTCTATTGATCTGATGCCTCGAAAGGGCGTATCTTTGTAAGCATATGCCAGTACTCTTAGCCATCGAATCCTCCTGTGATGAAACCTCTGCCGCAGTCTTGCGAGACGGCAAGGTCTTGTCCAACCAAATCAGCTCCCAACTCGAACACAGCACCTACGGAGGGGTGATCCCGGAATTGGCCTCGCGCTTGCATCAGCAGCACATCGTGGCGGTGGTGGAGGCGGCACTGTCAAAAGCGGGCGTACAGCGGGAGGAATTGGAAGCGGTCGCCTTTACCCGAGGACCTGGTTTGTTGGGGGCCTTGCTGGTGGGCACCTGCTTTGCCAAGGCATTTGCCTACGGCCTCGACATTCCCCTGGTGGACGTCAACCATATGCGGGCGCACGTCCTGGCCAATTTCCTCAAGGAAGAGGTGCCGGAATTTCCTTTCATCTGCCTGACGGTCTCCGGCGGACACACCCAATTGGTGCTGGTCAAGAGCCACCTGGAGATGGAAATCCTCGGCCAAAGCATGGACGATGCGGCGGGAGAGGCCTTCGACAAAGGAGCGAAGCTGATGGGGCTGCCCTATCCTGGCGGACCGGAAGTGGACAAATTGGCGCGGAAAGGAGACCACAAAGCCTTTGAGTTTCCTACGCCCCAGGTGGATCGCTATGCCTTCAGTTTCAGTGGCTTGAAAACTTCGCTGCTCTATCTCCTGAGACGGAATCTAAAACGCGACCCGGATTTCCTGGAGAAGCACCTGGCGGACGTATGTGCGTCCTACCAATATCGCATCGTCAGCATTCTGCTGGAGAAATTGCGCCTCGCCGCCAAAGATCACGGGGTGAAACACCTCGCCATCGCTGGGGGCGTCTCCGCCAATTCAGAGCTGCGTCGGCGCTTTCAGACCCTCTGCGATAAAGAAGGCTGGACTGCACACATTCCCCCCTTCGAATATTGCACCGACAATGCCGCCATGATCGGGATCGCAGGCCATTTTCAGTATCTGGCGGGGGAGTTTGCGGATCTGACGGCAGCGCCTTTTACCAGGTCGGGGGAGTTGTGAGAAGAGCTCGTAGGGTTTCAACACCTACGAGGTCTCATAACCGCCTTTTCAATTGCTTCGCCCCTTCCCTGGAAACCTTTAGGACAGAAGTGTATTGTGGACTACCATTGTTCGGTACAGAGAGATGGACTTCTCCTCCGCTGCCAATTGCCTCAGGTTTGGCCTGTTTGGAGACGAAGTTGTGTACATACTCCAGATTGAGGAGGGTACGGCGATGGATGCTCACAAAATGGAAGGAGGCCAATATTTCATCTAGATCCCTGATTTTTCCCCGGATGATCATCCTGGATTTCAGGGGAAGTTCTTGTCTCAGCTGGCCTTGTTGATGTATCTTTACATAATCTGAGGGGAGGTCTAGAAAAAATTCCAACCATTGGTCATTTGACTGGATGTAGATGATGGCAGAGATGGGAACCCGTAGAAATTCAAATTTTTTATTAGCCACGGCTGAAGCGTCCAACTCTTCAAAGGAAGCTATCTGATACGCACGGCTAGAATTGACGTACAACAACCATTGTTCAGCATTTTTGTGAAGCAGATTGGTTTTCAGAACCGCGATTTGGGCCTTGCAGACCTGCTCTAAAAAACCAGGCAGTTTGCGGCAAACTTGAAACTTTTCAATCCCTGAGGCCAAGCCGTCTTTGGCAATGGGTTTTTCCAAAAAAGCAATGGAGGATAGCTGGCAGGCAAGGATGGCATAATCGCGTTTTTTTGCACCTGAAATCACGATGACAAAGAAATTCACTTCCTCTGGTTCCAACTCTACCAGCAATTGAAATCCTCCAAAAGGGATTGGATTTGCATCTGTTTCGTTCGGTACGCCCGGAATTTCGATATCCAGCAGAAGTAGGTCCGGTTGATGCGCCCGAATCAACTGTTTTGCTTGCTCTTTGGAGGAGCCGATTCCCAGACAACTCAGTTCTGGATATTCCTCGTCTATCATCCGTTTCAGGTAGGTAGCCTGAATCTCATCGTCTTCTATGATCAAAACCGTTCCTTGTTCCATCAGGCAGGGATTGTGATGATGACTTTGGTTCCTGAAGCAACTGGTTCATACGCTACTTCCATACCCGCCTGCTTCATTCGTTCGGAGGCAAGAAAAATGCCCGTAGATGCGCGGTTTTCGTCTTTTATCAGGTATTGTTCTGGATTCTTGATTCCCACGCCATTATCTTGGAGGATGACTTGATATTGCTCATCATCTGCCATCACCTGAATGTCCAATTTCCGTGGGTGGGCGAAGGAGTGAGTAGAGTGGTGCCGAAGTTGAAATCCATGGATCAGGGCATTTTCTACGAACGGAAGCAAGGAACGTCGGGCTACTATTGGAGTGGTATGAGACAACTCTTCTATGCCTTGAATCGAGAGCTGAAGCTTTGCTTGTGCTGGAGAAATCAACAGATTATTCAAGTGTACCCATTTCTCCATATCGAGAATCTCCTGAAACAACGCGTGTTGTGAGGCTTCCTCTTGTACATTTTGAAGGTACCAGCGCTCACACAATTCTGTGGCTTGTTTGAGGTATTTGGTGGCGGCTTCTCGCTGAGAGGCACCCATCGCCTGAATGTGGGCCAGGATATTTTTCATGGTATGGGCATCTACCCTGACCTGATTCAAGCGGGCGTAGAGGCCGGAGACTTGTTGGAGTAGGCGGGTCTCCTTCATTCTCACTCGGTAGGCTAGGCCAAGAACGAAGATGAGGTTTTCTAGCAAAAAGCCGATGCGGATATAGGTCCTAGTATACATGAAGGGGTTGTTGGGATTCCAATCCCCTAGCCGTAAGGAATCAAGATGAAATTTGATGATCAGGGCTAAAAAAATTCCCCCAAATAACAGGGTAGCGGAACCGAGACCAATGATGAGGGTCAGGACTTTTTGCTCTCGGTATTGAGGATTGTGCCATTCAGATTTGCTGAATCGAAAAATGCGGGAGAAGAACAAAATTCCAAATAAGAACAGCGGATAGCGGTCGTATTTATACAACAACATGGAGAGATAGGTGCCTCCAATTTGTCTCGTAACTATGTCTAGCACAACGAGAATAGCCATGCTATACAAGGTATATTTCAGCCACCTCAAGGCATTAGGTTGGTATTCTTTTAGGTTGAGGAAAGAAGCAATGAACAGGAGATAGCAACCATAAGTCAGGATTCCTAAAGGAAGTTCGAGGTGGTAATGCCATTGGGTCAGGTTACGAAAAGGTCCATAGATGCCATTGAATTCCCAATCGAGAAATTTTAAATCAAATAGGAGCAGGAAAAGCAGATACAGAAAATAATACAAAAAGGCTCGATCTCGGAGTTGGAGGTACTGGATGAGACTGTACAGCAAAAAGTAAATCAAAATGGCAAAAAAACCGATTTGGAAATAGGTGGGAATCGGTCGGGAAGCCACAATATTGGCCCAGCGAATGTAATCAGTCTGCTGAGAAGAAAAGTGAACAAAAATATCTGGGTGATAGCTTTGGAATTCGATTAAGCGAAGAAATAGGCGGACAGACTCTTGTTCAACAGTATGAGAAACTTCCACGGGGAAACAACTGCGAGAGAATTCCCAGCCGGGCGCTTTGCGGTTGGCGTGGGCCATGTTGCCGGCCACCACGTGTTGAAGTTTTCCATCGGAGCCTCGGTAATAAGCTTCTACCACATTGAAGGAGTGATCATGTTGATACAGGTTGGGTTCAGAAATGATACAAATCCCTTTTTCCCGTAGGCTATCGACAGGTACGTCATATACTGCCCAAAGGACCACTGGATTGGTGTGCTCATTTAAGCTGTCCAAGGGGTGAAATTGTCCTGCTTCAAACTTAGCCCTCACTTCTTGGTACGTTTTCTCTCCGCTCAAATCCCAATAGTAAACCAGTTCAGAGGTGATCTGTTTCAGTTCTGGATTGGGTAGTTCAACCCCAGGAGTGCAGCCAGTCAAAAACAGAAATAAGGGACAGAAGAATCGGAGCATTCTATTCATAGAATCTGGCGAGCAATTGGTCTTTGAAGAGCGATACGTACAAAACTCGACAAAAATTTCAGCAAAAAACAGAACTCGACAATTTTGAGATAAAATGCGCCTTCAGAGGCTTGGAGAGGTGGTGGTTCCTTGGAAATGAACAAGGATTTGCCTTGCTTACTTTTGTCATTGGACAGAATATTCCCCTTCTCTGAATCTTTTTTCGCTCATTTCCGCTAGCTACCCTAGCAGACCAACTCACCAAAAACATAACCCAAATCCTGGTGGAGACTTGGTAGGTTTTTACCACCAAGACCTCGTAGGTGTTCAATCCCTACGAGGTCTCTCACCGCCTATGTATCAAAAACTTTTCATCCAAACTAGATTACATGAAACTCATTTTTACTCTTCTTCTACATTTCGGATCTCTGTCGTTAATTCTTGCCCAAGTCAACCTTTCCAATGGCCTGGTCTTGTGCCTCCCTTTTGATGGGAATGCGAACGACAATAAAGCATCCTTCCTCACGGGGACTGTTAACAATGCCGTCCTCATCGAAAACCGCTTTGGTAAAGGAAATAGCGCTTACGCTTTCAATGGAATCGATGCCTACATTATGCTGCCCCATAGTGAGATCTATAATTTTGGATCAAGCGATGCTTTCACCATTTCGATCTGGGTAAAGCAGGCGATTTTACAGAATGATTTGGGGAACCATGACAATGATGTGATGTCAAAATGGATCAACGCAACTGGCGGAACCGAGGGCTATACCGGAGGCTACCCTTTTGTGATGCGGATTCACAACCAGCAGCGAGCAGGGACCACTTATGGATTGAGTGCTTTTGGGCGTTGGGATGGCTCTGGAAATCTTGGCGGTTGTGAGAGTGGGGGAGGAGTTTCTTCTTTCTCTTCGCCAGGGCAAGAGGATTCGACCTTCAACGACAATGAATGGCATCATTATGTCTTTCGCAAATTGGCCGCTAATGGGTTTCTCAGCTTAACGATTGACGGAGTTGATTATGGTTTGCAGGATGATGATTCCGGTGATGGTGGCGGTGGATGCACCACCCTGAACAACGCCCCCCTGTACATTGGTACCAGGAGTCCACTGGGAAATTTTTTCACCGGTGCCCTAGACGACATTCAAATCTGGAACCGTGATCTGACGGACGAAGAGGTCCAAGCTCTGTGGGTAGGCAGTAGTACCTCCGTGGAGGAATTCCAGAATCAATTAGCGGTCTTCCCCAACCCCACTCGCGCTCATCTCCGCATCGAAGGAGAACCCCAGCACCTCTATCGCTACGAATTGTTCAGCACCAATGGTCAGCAGGTTGCCTCAGGCCCCATTTTCGATCAGCAGATTTCTCTCACTGACCTACCCATAAGCCTTTACCTGCTGCGGGTGTATGGCCGCAACGGAGAGCTGAGCTATGTAGGGAAGGTCGAAAAAGCGTGAAGCCTCCCCGCGGACCTCGCAGGTGTTCCAAACCTACCGTTTATACACATCTTAGATT
>JBCCCJ010000365.1:0-6021 GCA_039033615.1 Bacteroidota bacterium | reverse complement strand
CTGTCAAAACCTACGAGGTCTATCTGTTAAGAAGGATGTTCCCGCCTTCAATCAGATGGTGCTGGAAAAACGAATCGACGTGATCCAGTTGCCAGAAGCAGACGAAAAAGCGGGAGATTGAGGAAAGACCACCTAGTTATCAGACTTTTTCATGAGACAAAAGCCAGCCTTTGAGGCTGGCTTTTGCTTTTCTCCCAGGCCAAACTTTTGAACTCTATACAGATTGAAATCCTTCCCTCCTTTTTGGTAGAGGCGCATTCAGGCAATGCCGCTTTGGGAATGGAACAAATCCAAATTCAGTCATCTCTCCTTTCATGTACTACTTTAAGGAGAACAGGAGGCAGTTATTTTTGCCTCCTGTTTTGCATGAAAAACGTGCAAGTTGTCAGCATGAAGGCAATCCATTTTTGCTTCCTCTGCTTTTTCTGTCTAGGAGTAATACTGGGTGGCTGCATCCGCCCGGTAGAATTGGATTTGCCAGAATTGCCCCGAAAAGTAGTGTTGCAAGGGATTTTGTCCCCTGATAAACCGATCACGGTCTATCTCGCTTATCATCAAGCTATTTCGGATTCTGCCCGTGCGTTTCCCTGGATCACAAACGCCTTGGTTCAGGTATATGAAAACGGACAAGTCAAGGACACCTTGGTACATTTCGATTCAGGTACCTATGTAACTTCTACTTTCCCTAGAGAAGGTCGGACATATCGGATTGAGGTTGAGGTGCCAGGCGAACCCATTGTTGCAGCCGAGACCAGGCTTCCTTTTTCGATTCCTCTGGACAGCGCCACCTATCAATTCAGTACTAGAACCAATTCAGAAGGAGTCCCCTTGATGGATTATTCTGGCTATTTCTCTGATCCGGGCCAAGAGGCAAATGGGTACCAAATCTTTTTCTTCCGTCAGGTGCGTGAACAGGGAGTATGGACAGAATTCTTTCCTGGCCTGAATAACGCTGACGTCATAGATCCTGCCATTCTCGCCGAAGAAACAGGTATTTTTCCGCATCGCTTTGGGTCGAGTGGATTTCTCTTCTCTGATGCCACTTTTAATGGAGAGGAATATGAGGTACAGCTGTCTTTTCCTACTGATCAAGACCCTATGACCTATGTACCTAGTAATCAAAGGAATTGGCTAGGCTTACATCATCTGGACCCTCACTATTTCCGGTACCAAAAAAGCCTTAAGCTTCATCTGAGAAATCAAGCTTCTAACGCAGTTTTCGGTCCAGGAGACTTTGATTTCATTGAATTGATACAAATTGGTCAACCAACTGAGCTATACAGCAATGTGGAAAATGGTCTAGGCATCTTGGCTTCCTTTTCCTTTAGCAAGCGTACATGCCGATTCATTCGGTAATTGATCTCTCACTTATGCTTAAAAATAGCCTGCGATATGTCTTGTTATTGTTCAGTATGGCTTGGGCTACACATGGGCTGGCTCAGTCAGTGCAGGTAAGTGGCTATGTGAAAGATGCCAACAGTGGCGAACCCTTACTAGAGGCTTCCGTCTCCGTAGCCTCTGCCAATATCGGAACCTGGACCAATAAAGCGGGTTATTTTCACCTTAGCCTTCCCCAATCACAGTCTCATCAACTGCTGTTTTCCTACGCCGGATATCAGTCTCAGACCTTGGAGATTGCTATGGTCCATGATACCCTACTTTCGGTTTCTTTGTTTGCCCAAGTCTTAGATACGGTTACGATCAGTGCTGCTCCCTTTTCCCCCCATCATACGCTCAGTATGGTAGAGATTCCCATTGCCCATATCCAGCAGATGCCTGCACTATTTGGCGAAACCGATGTACTCAAAGCTTTTCAGTTGATGCCCGGTGTACAGGGCGGGACAGAAGGAGCGGCTGGACTATACGTTCGGGGCGGTAGTCCTGACCAGAACCTGATCTTGTTGGATGACGTCCCTTTGTATTATGTCAATCATGCTGGTGGATTCATTTCGCTCTTTGATGCGGACGCATTGGGACACGTCAGAATGTACAAAGGGAGCTTTCCCGCTCGTTATGGGGGGAGATTGAGTTCCGTTCTGGATTTGCGAATCAAAGAAGGGAACAAGCAAGCCTGGAACAAACAACTCTCTCTTGGAATACTTTCCACCAAATTATTGGTGGAAGGTCCCATTCGTCAAGACACTTCAGCTCTCCTGGTTTCAGGCAGATTTTCCAACCTCGGCCCATTGAGTTGGGGGCTATTCCAACTAGCTACCGAGGCAAATACCCAAGCTTGGTACACATTTTACGATCTATATGCCCAATACAGCCAAGTGGCTTCTTTGAATGATCGGTTGTATTTCAGCATGTATATGGGGCGGGACGGATTGACTAGCCAAGTGCGATCCACCTTTTCTGATGATCTACGCACAGAGCGTAGCGTATCCCGTGGGGGAATTGGCTGGGGAAATCAAATGGCTGCATTTCGATGGCAGCATTTGTATCATCCTCGCTTATTTCATCATCTGACTTTGGCTTTTACTCGCTTCAATTATGAAACCGTAGGCAGGACCCAAATGTATGATGTGAGTGCTGGTAATACCCTCATCAACGATGCTCGTTTTCGGACTGCGTCTGGCATCCAAGATTGGGTACTCAAATTGGACTATGAGTATTTTCCTACTCCGAATTGGGAAGTCAAATTTGGGGGAGCGATCCATCAACATACCTTCCGACCGGGAGTTGTCTCCTTCCAGACCCAAGGCCGGGATGCTAGTCTGGGTGCAAGGGTGATTCCATCCTGGGAAGGAAATCTCTATGGCGAAGTGGAAGGGAGCATCGGTTCTCGCTTGCGGATGAATGTGGGAGCGCATGCGTCAGCCTATTATGTAGATCAAAAGACCTATGCTTCGCTTCAGCCACGCGTATTCCTCCAATATCGGTTGTCGGATCAATGGCGATGGGAGGCTTCTTATGCCAGCATGCAGCAATACCTGCATTTGCTAACCCAATCCAACATCGGCCTACCTTCAGATTTATGGGTGCCAGCAACCGGGTCGGTCCCTCCTCAACAAGCCCATCAATGGGGAACTGGCCTTGGATGGGAATGGCCTGGATCTCACGGTCTTCGTTTACAATTGGAAGGCTTTTACAAAACGATGACTGGATTGATTGATTATCGCGAAGGAGGTTCGGTACAATCTCTCCAAAGTGGGTGGGAACAACAGATCGAAAGCGGCGGACATGGCACCGTTACAGGGGTAGAATTTCTGATTCAAAAACAGCGAGGGGCTACTACTGGCTGGGTAGGATACACCTTGAGTTGGAACCAACGGCAGTTTCCCAATCTTAACGAAGGAAAGGCTTTTCCTTTTGCCTATGACCGTCGTCATGTGATCCAATTTTCAGGGAACCACACGTTTTCCCCTCGGTTTTCTCTGTCTATGAATTGGGTATATATGAGTGGGCGACCGTTGACCTTTGCGCTGGGCCGATTTCCCACTATCGCTTTTCCTCAGACTCCCAATGAGCCTGTTTTTTTTACCGCCGGGTTATATCAGGAAAGAAATGCGTTGCGCATGCCAGATTACCACCGATTTGATCTTTCTTTGGTATGGACCAAATCCCTCCCCAAAGGAGAACGGCAAGTGAGTCTAGGAGCTTACAACCTATATAATCGACAGAATCCGTTTTTCTTTTTCTTCTATCAACCCACGAATCAAGCCGATCCTGAACTGAGTCAGTTTACTTTGTTCCCCTTACTCCCTTTCCTGAGTTGGCGGCGGCAATTTTAAGGATGCATGCCATTCACATTCAGAATAATTCTACCCTTGAAATACGTTTCTATTTGACTAGCTTACGTATTCTCATGTACCCCCTCATTCTTTTTCACGAACGGTTTGCCATGAATACTCCTCCAATCTCCTTTTGGGGTCTGCTGATCATAAGCCTCTTCTCCTGCCAGGCTCCAGTTCCTTATTTGGACTACCTTCACACCCAAGAGCAACTGACCGAAGCTGAACAACTGATGGAGCGCGGCAAACTCAAAGCAGCCATCCGCAAAATTCATCGGTCCGACCCCAACCTGCAAACCCAATGGCGAGCCAACCGATTATTGGCTGAGATATACCACCGCCAGCAATTGACCGATAGCGTACAGCACTATCTCACTCAAGGAATCCAACATGGTGACCTCTGGCTGGCGGATATATTTCTATGGCAAGATCATTGGCCAGATACTCCGATGACGGTTCATTACCCTTCCACCACGGCCTGGCAGTTGTATCAGCAGTATGCGCCTTTGATTCATCAAGATGATGAATTTTGGCGGGAACAACTCCAAGCGAATGCTTTCTCCCATCCTTTGAGAAATACTTGGCGACGAACCAACATCACGAATCGTAGGGATTCATTTAACACCAACATTCTCGCCAATGGCTGGCCAGGAACTTTTGAGACTGGGATCATTGAAACAGCAGATGAAGATGGACCGATCATGCTATTTCTGACCAATGGAAAAGATAACAACCAACTCATTTCGCAATTGCTCGATCGTTTGCATACAGCAGCTAATACTCAGGAAGAACGCTGGGAAATTGCCCTATTGGGCACCATGCACGCGTATCACTGCTTCTTTTATTCCGAATCAGATCCCTCAACAGAAAAAGGAAATATGTTGGCCCTTCCTCATGCGGTAGGGATCGGTAGGCCTAAGAATCAGCCCGTAGAATCCTGGCTCAGTTTGCACGCCCTCGTTGGTTTTAGCGATCCCAGCTATCCCAACATTCCATATAGCAGCATCAACTTACCGTACTACCCCAATCACCTCCCTTTTCCGGCTCAATTGGAGCTCTTCCATTATCAAAATCCGGAGAAAAACCTAGACGTGAAAATCATCAAACCCCAGCTAAGACGAGTCGCCCGTCAACTCAAGCGATTGGGCTTTCCGCGTTCGCACATCAAGATTCTTTCCCAGCCTATGCCTAGATCGCCGGAAGCAGATTTGTTGGGGAGTACGATTGGGGTGAGGATTTTGTAAGTTCTGGCAGGTAGTGCTAGTGAGAATCTACAGATCTACTAAGAAGTATTCCCAATTACAAAGTTTTCAGACATTCGTTATTTTCAATCATTCAGATTCCTTTTCCAATCGTCACTCAGCCTTCACATCCATGTTACCCCTTAGCTTCTTCCTATCATGCAGACCTATGAAATCCTGTCCCAGATTGGTCGACTCCTGAAAAACAATAACCGCTCTAAAAGCGATAGGTCAATAGCTTTTTTCTCCTTCCCCCCCCACTGCCTCTATGCATCTCTCCTATCCAAGTCTTGGAAAACATTGAGGATTCAATTTTCATCTCCTCAGTGTTTAACCTTACCTCGACAAAAGACAAATTGTGAATCACCTACGTCAGGGGCAATCACCTTATTGTAAAAGTTTCCGATGATTTCTCACTAGAGTATCAGTTGAGGGAATGATCATGCGAGTTCAGGGTAGCTACGGTTCTCTATGCCCAGGAAGGCATTTGGGGTAATTGACAAGGGGAAGCGTAGGCCAGATGAGGTCTTACTCCATACCGCTCAAATTCCAACTAAACATTCAATTAATTAATTTTTCATTTATTGAAATTTACTTTTTAAAATAATATCCCTTTACCTATATTAACCTTCATTAGACTTGCGGTCTTGGCCTCTATTTCAGATTTCACCACCATGTTACACCTAGCTCACCAACTCCATGAATTCCTCTCAAACTTTTGATGACCAAGAGACATTAGCCCAGATTGGTAGACTAGTTAAATCTCATCGTTTACAAAAAGGATGGACACAACTAGACCTTGCGGTTGCATTAGAAAATCATAGGACTCAAATCGCTAGAATTGAGCGAGGAGAGCAAGATGTACGCATTTGCACCTTGAGCAGAATTGCTCAAGTATTAGAGATACCATTAGATGTTTTGATAGGACATATCAATTCTCAATCAGAATAACCTAAGGCATTGTCCGCAAATAAGGTACTGATTTTATATTATCTTTGAGTCTATCTTTTGAGTTGTATGCTAAGGAAAGATCTGCTAGAAATTGT
>JBCCCJ010000364.1:0-6022 GCA_039033615.1 Bacteroidota bacterium | reverse complement strand
GCAAGCCATTCACATTTCGGATGAGGGTCAAGGTATCCCCTTCAGACCTAACAGCTTTGTCCAGCCCGCGAGTCGGAAAAAGCTGTTAGGTCTTGGGAGCTATCCTCGCTGCGCCAAATACAGATGCACATTCAGCAAGCCATTCACATTGCGAATGAGGGTCAAGGTATCCTGCAAGGGGACCACCGCCGTGATGATGCGCTCGTGTTCGCTGATGACGCCCATCTGCTGATTGTCATAGGCTTTGAGCTGCTCTTTGTTCACCGTCAACTCAGCATAATAGAAGTACATCGCCTCATCGGAGGTCCCCGTACTCACAAAATATGGTCCCTCGTGCAGGGGAATGATCTGTTCTGGAGCGACTTTCAGCCCGGTTTCTTCTTCCGTCTCCCGCACCGCCACCGCGTGGGGTTCATCCGTCCCATCCACCATGCCCGCCACGGTCTCATAAATGAAATCTCCATTGCAAATCCGTCGCTGCCGCACCAAAAGGGCGTATTCTTCCCCGCTCGCTTCTTCCTTCAGCACAATCAGTACCGACACCACTTCCCCCTTCAAAAAACAAATCGGTGGGATTTTGTCCCCCTCCGGCGTCGTCGCATCCAGCAAGGTCAGCCCAAAGAGCAAATCGCCATCTCCTTTATATTTGGCATACACTTCTTCGATGCCATGAATGGTCAGGCCACTTTTCTTGAGGTTAGCAACCCAGAGCTGATACTTATGCGCAGATTCGAGAGAGTGAGACATAGGATATTTTGGGGCAAAGATAGGGAGTTAGGGGAAGAAATGGAGGAGAATGTCAGGAGAAGGCCAAGCATCAAAGAGCTTCTACTTTTTGAAGTCTTGGAAAGAGGCTAGCTTCGTGAAATGTACCTGTTATGTCTCACTCCCTCAAATACGGCATCGTCGGCTTCAGCCGAAACCAATTCGACCAGGCAGCAGCCCGCCGGATTCTGAAAGAGTTATTTGTTCAGATCCAACACAAGCACCCTGAAAAGGCCATCGAAATTGTCAGCGGCTACACCAATATGGGCGTTCCCAAAATCGCCTATGAGTTGGCGGAGGAAATGGGCTTCATAACGGTGGGGTTTTCCGCTGCGCAGGCGCTGCGGGTGAAGAGTGGCGTATTTCCGGTACAGAAGGTGATCCTGGAAGGAGAACGTTTTGGAGATGAATCGGAGGCGTTTGTGCGCTACATCGACGCCTTGATTCGGGTAGGAGGGGGAGAGCAGAGCCGCAGAGAAACCGCCATGTTCAAGGAATTACACGCCGGGCGACCCTTACAGAAATTGGTCAGAGAGTATGAGGTGGAGTGGTATGGGAAATGAGCCGCTCCCCTACCACCCCCAAGTTCCCGGCTCGCCCTTGAAAGGTCCCACAATGTCCGGAGTGATCCACCCACCGTAGAAATTTCCTGGTTGAGGCGTGACCAATTCTCCACCCACCAGGCAGCGATCACATTTGTGCGCGTAGAAGGCCAGATGATCCTTCAGGTCCCAATAATTCGGGCTGGGGGATTCATATGCCCAGGCAAGGCGCTCGATTTGCTGCCCTTCGATTTGTAGGTGGTAATAGTGAGCCATCCCCTTGAATTCACAAAAAGAACCTCGCTCTGCGGTGCGCTGAAGCAGGTCCATGCGAATGTCAGCTGGCGGGAGATAATACGTAGGGGGATGACTGGTTTCCAGAATCCGATAGGCCGATTGGGTATCTACGATCAACTGGCCCAGGGCATAGATCTGGATAGATTTGGACACAGCTTCTAGTCGAGGAGGCCGGGGGTAATCCCAAACAGATTCCTGACCAGGTTTTGGGGGAATGCGGCGTGGCATAGAGAAAATATTGGCGATATCACTTCATCTACTAGAAGAAGCGATAACACATAGATTGTGTTTGCAAAGAGTAGGAAAAAGTACCTCTTGAAGATACGATTTGTGCTCTTTTGGCAAAAAAGGAAGAGAAATCGGCTAAATCTGTACGGGAGGGTTAACCTTTTGGGAGGGATGCCCATAGCCTGATGTCTCCTGCTAGGAGAATTGGAACTTGACCCTATGACCCCACCCTTATGTCCCCGATCCACTTCTTTTATTGTGCGCTGTGTACCGTGGCCGTACTAGGCACTGCCTGCACGAATTCGTCCTCAGCGGATGGCAACGCTTCTGCTGAGGGCTTCTTCGAAACCATTGCCGACATGAATTCGACTTCCTTTCAAACCTATGCGGACCCCAATGAAAATGCTTTCCAGGTACAATTCCCAGAAGGCTGGCAATCTCAGGTTCGCCTGATGCGCCCCGGTGGACAAATTCGTTCTTGTGGCTTCAGCATGAGTCCTGATGGAACCACCCGCCTGTTTTTTGGCGACCCTTCCATTCCCACCTTTTTTGAACCCAATCCGGCTATGGGGATGTTTGCGGGGACCAATCTCGGCAATCCCATGACGGTTGTTCGTCCGGTGAGTTCCATCCAGGCATTTTTGCCGGACTATGTACAGCGGGTATATGGGCAGTCGGCTGACTTTCAGATCACCGCGCAACGTCCCAATCCGGCCTATGCCCAATTGCAAGCAGAAAAAGCCCGCCAAATGGGACTCCAGCCTCACATGGAAGCGGTAGATGTGGAATTCCAATTCGATGACCAGGGGAAACAAGTGAAAGGGAAGATTCAGGGGCTGATGTTCCGGGTCAATGGAGTATGGGGCGTAGATGTAAATGGCTACCTGACCCAGGGATCAGAAGCAACCGCAGATCAATTCCTTCAGCACATGGTTCAGAGCTATCAGTCCAATCCCCAATGGCAAGCCCAAGAGCGGGCTCGCAACCAGCAGGCCATGGCCCAATCCCAATACAACCATCAACAGCGCATGAATGCCATGCAGCAAAACTTTCAGGCGCATCAAAATATGATGCAGCAGCGCTACGATGCCGCGGATGCCCGCAATCAGCAGTGGAGACAAAATCAGGAACTCAGTTCCCAATCCACCGAGCGTTTCATTGATGCAATTTGGGATCAGCAAGTCATCTCCCATGGCTCCCAATCTGCCAAAGTGGACGCTGGATACAACTACTACTACGTCAACCCCAACACAAACGAATACATCGGGACGGATAATCCCTTCCATCCAGATCCTTCCACCTATGAGCAATGGGAGGGAAAAAATTGAAGGGAGAGGTCAGACCATGCTATTGTCAGAGGTCAGAACGGGCCAAAAATGGCCCTGTTAGATGAAAGATGCCTTATGACAAGAACCTCTGACAGCGAAGCGATCTGACAGAGCATCGGTCTGTTCTCTGACCTCCCCTACTGACTCGGCACCGGAAAGCCGCGATCACGCATCAAAGCATCAATGGTCGCATCCCGGCCGCGGAACAAACGATAAGCTTCCACAGGGTCCATTTCATTTCTAGGCGCAAACAAATACTTGACCATCTTTTTAGATAGTTCTTTGTCGTAAAATCCTCCAGGTGCTTCTCGGAATGCTTCCACTGCGTCAGAAGTCAGCACATCTGCCCACAGGTAGCCGTAGTAGCCAGCGGAGTAGCCTTCGCCGGAGAAAACGTGGCCGAAGTGGGGAGAGCGGTGGCGCATGACAATCTCGTCGGGCATATTCAGCTCGGCCAGAGTCTCGCGCTCAAACGCATCAGGATCTATGCCACGAGGATCGGTGGTGTGATACTTCATGTCCATGAGAGAGGAAGCCAGGTATTCGGTGGTGGCAAATCCTTGGTTAAAGGTGGAGGCCGCCTGAATCTTGTTGACCAACTCCTGTGGCATGGGCTCTCCGGTTTCGTAATGAACCAGGTATTGGTTGATGACCTCCTCAGTGGACAGCCAGCGCTCCAATAGCTGTGATTGAAATTCGGTGTAATCACGCACGCCTCCATTCAGGGTGGGGTAGCGAACGTCCGAAGACAAGAAGTGAAGCGCATGCCCGAACTCATGAAAGAAGGTGATAGCATCGTCCCAGGAAATCAGGATGGGCTCTCCGGGGGCTCCAGGTACAAAGTTGGAGTTGTTGGTGGCCAGAACGGTTTGCTTGCCATCAAAGGTGGTATGACTCCGGAAGGTATTGGCCCAAGCCCCAGAACGCTTGCCAGTACGGGCATAAGGATCGAGGTACCAAAGCCCGATGTGTTCGCCACTGGTCTTGTCAGTTACTTCCCAAACCTTTACGTCTTCGTGATAAACGGACACAGATCCTTCAGGTACGGGTTGAAAATCAAAATTGAACAGCTCCCCTGCGACGAAGAACATGGCCTCTCGCAATTTTTCGAGCTGAAGGTATTGCTTGACCTCATCTGAATCGAGGTCGTATTTGGCCTTGCGCACTTTCTCTGCATAGTAGCGATAATCCCAGGGTTCGATGGTGATGCCATCGCCATTCGCATCTGCAATGGCTTGCATATCCGCCACTTCTTCTTCCACTCGAGCCAAGGCTGCTGGCCACACGGCATTCATCAACTCCAGCGCATTTTCGGGATTCTTGGCCATGCGATTTTGCAACCGCCATTGGGCGTAATTGTCATGTCCTAGCAAAGCGACTCGCTCGTCACGGAGTTGGAGAATCTGCGCGATGATGGCATTGTTGTCGTGTTCATCTCCATTGTCTCCCCGGGAATAATAGGTTTCCCACACAGTTTTGCGGATTTCCCGCTCGGTAGAATAGGTCAGAAAAGGGGCCATAGACGAGCGCGTATTGGTAACGGCGTATTTCCCGCTTTGTCCGCGATCTTCGGCCGCTTTCGCTGCTGCTTTCACATAAGAGTCTGGCAAACCGCCCAATTGATCCTCGTTGAGATACAAGACGTAGCCTTCTTCATCGGCCAGCACGTTGTTGCTGAATTGGGTATGCAGACTCGCCAATTCTTGCTGAATTTTGGCGTACCGCTGCTTGCTGGCTTCATCTAAATCCGCGCCGCGCATGGCAAAGGATTCATATTGAAGATCCAACACCCGCTGTTGATCCGCTTCGAGGGGAGTTTCCTGAGAAGCTTCATACACCGCCTTGACCCGATCGAACAGGGCTTGGTTTTGGGTAATTTGGGAATAATGAGCAGAAATCTTGGGTGCCAGTTCCCGCTGAAGCTCTCTGAATTCTGGGCTGGACAGGTTTGCACTCCAGATGCCGTAGTAGTTGAACACCCGATCCAGGACTGTGGAAGCCTTTTCCATGGGCACAATGGTATTATCGAAGGTAGGCGCTTCAGGCGTATTGGCGATTTGGTCGATGTTGGCCAAATGCAATTCCATACCCGTCGCCATTGCTTCACTCAAATCCTCCATATTCATTTGGTCGAATGCCGGGGTGCCGCCATAAGGGCCGGACCAGGGTTGGAGCAAAGGGTTGTCAGAATCAGCCATGGGATCGGCAGATGTTTGGGTGGTTGTCGGACGACAACCTATCCACAATCCCAGGATAAGCAGTCCTCCTACAGAGAAACGAAACAAGTGCAATGGGTTCATATCTACATACATTCTCAAGGTGAAGGCTTGTAAAAAGCTAAGGCTCAGCAAACTTAGTGCATAATTGGCTGCGGAAAAAATCAGCACTTAGCCAAATTCTCAGAAACCACTTTGACTAAGTGCTTTTCGCAGGATTGTGCAAATTGGTTAATTTGGGTCTTTCGATTTGCTTCCATGCTATGACTGATCTGGCGTTCCAACAATTGCGTACTCACATTTCGGCAGGAGATCCAGCCGGATTGAAACAAGTCTTTGAGGAAACCCATTACTATTGTGTCCGGACCCTGATGAAGAAGACCCGTTGCGATGAAGCGGATGCAGAAGATCTGTATATGGACGCTGTCCTGGTTTTTCGGGAGAATGTGCTCTCTGGGAAATTGCAGCAATTGAGCAATCTCAAGACCTATGTTTTCGGGATTTGTTGGAACCTATGGCGAGACTTTCAACGGGCCAAAACCAAATGGGGTCGCACCCGAGATGAATTTGAGCATCAGCTTCTCCTGATCAAAGAAACGGAAGGCTTTCCATTTCAGGAAGAGGGAGAGGAACTCCATGCTCATCG
>JBCCCJ010000363.1:0-6028 GCA_039033615.1 Bacteroidota bacterium | reverse complement strand
TTTGGATATCATTAGCATGGGAATCTCTGCAAATACAACCGCTATCCTCAACAAGGAGAAGGAAGGATTCTCAGTAGTTGGAAATAAAACTGAAGGTGGGCCTGCATATCAATGACTTTTCCTTGAAGTTGTAAAAGGTGCCCTTCTTCTCCTTTTGAAGAAATTGGGTCTGGATTACTGGACGATAAGAAATAATGTTCTGAAGGACGATCATCGCATCTTTACGTTTTCATCGGAGCGAAAACGTATGGGATCCATGGTTCGAATGCAGGATGGAAAAGAACGCTTGTATTGTAAGGTACACGATTGCGAAACAGCGGCCGAAACTCTGAATCTAATTGTGGTTTTAGGGAGCAGCCGAAATAATGCTCAGGGATTGTACACATGTTTTAGAGAAGGATGGCTCTACACGAAAGCTTAATGCAAAGGATTTAGAATTCTATGAGAATTACATCTCTGACTTAGGCGAGAAGTCGTTGCGCGCCCTGCTTCTTGCTCATCGAGACTTTCCCCGCAATTCATTCTCTCAGAATTTACATCTTTGCACGTTCCACAGCCCTCTGTCGGGGATAGCCAGTGAGCGCTAATGGAACACAGGGGCGTGGAAAAGGCGTAGCTAGTTTGGTAGGTGAATGGGCGGGATTCCGCTTGGAAGGAGGAATCACTGTTGACCCAGGACTTGGTGATCCCTCCTTCTTGAGTACTGGAGAAAAGCGGTTTCCTGAATCAGAGTCAAAGGCTCGGTAGATCAGGAAGAAAATAGGTTTGCATTGAAAAGAGCTGTTCAAAGGGCAACGCTCCTCTTTGGCAAGCGGCACGCCAGAAAGGGTAAATGTTTGATTGTTAGGAAAGTAATAGGATGTGGGAAGAAGGGAGGTGTCTCAGAATGGGAATTTCATCACCAAAAAGGGGAAGATGGAAGGAGGAAGGACAACTGATGCCCCTAGCAAATACCTGCTGGTTTTCCCAGACCTCCCCTACGTTTGCCCCAATATGTCTCTCTTTTTTCAGCACCCCTTGCTCCAAGAAAAACCTCCGCCTTGACAATTGCCAAGACGAAGGGAAATGATGGGGTAACTTTGCAAGAGGGAGAGGAGGCTTTACTTTCCAAACTGTATCCCCAAACTCACGCAGGGGAGATTGTAGAAATCAGTTCCGCCCACAAACGTTTCCCAACTAGGCGCGAAAGCATAGGAAACCCCAGCGACTGCCTTTATGCCGCTGTCCTTGCCGAGGGGAGCTTTGCTTCGACTTTCTCACAACAAAATCGGAATTCAGCCATTTGTTTCCGTTTTTCGTCCAAAATTCTCCCATGAAAAACCTAGCACACGCAGTCATCGGGATCGGTGGGATTCTGGCTCTCCTCATTCTGGGCAAAAGTACCTTGATTCCGCTCACCCTTGGACTGGTCCTCTGGTTTCTGAGTCGCTATTTCAAAAACCTCATCAACAGCATTCCGATCATCAAGCAGCGTGCCCCTTCTTGGTTGGTGAGCACCTTGGTATTTGCCTTGGTGGTGCTGGGACTCAGCTTTTTTGCGCAATTGATCACCAAAAATGTTCAGAACCTGCTTGCCTCTGGGGATCTCTATCAAGCGAACGTAGATCGAGTGGTGCAACTGCTGAATGCGCAACTGGATTTCGATCTCTACACCCAACTCACCCAACAACTCAAGGAGTTTGACTACCAATCTCTGATCAGTCAGGTAGCCGATTCCATTTCCACTGTGCTGGGGGATACGGCCATGATTTTGATTTATGCCGCCTTTATGTTTTCCGAAGAAGCCAGTTTTGGTCTCAAGTTTCGCAAGCTCTTTTCCTCTGAAGAAGACCACGAACAGGGCGTGGAAATCATGAGGCAAATCAACCAATCCGTCAGCGACTACATTCGACTCAAAACCTTGGTAAGCTTGATGACGGGGGCCATCGGCTATGTCTTTTTGCTGATCATGGGGGTCGAAGCCGCCTTCTTTTGGGCCTTTCTGATATTTGTCCTCAACTACATTCCCACCATTGGCTCTCTGGTTGCCACGGCCTTTCCTGCTTTTTTTAGCCTCCTCCAATTTGGAGAATTGACGCCCTTTCTGATCATTTTGGTGGGCTTGGGGGCAGTCCAATTACTGGTCGGCAACGTGGTCGAACCCCGCATCATGGGCAAATCGCTCAACCTCAGTCCGCTGGTAACCATCCTTGCTCTGGTGGTGTGGGGCGTGATCTGGGGAATCGTCGGGATGCTCTTGAGTGTGCCAATTACCGTCATCATGGTGATCATCTTCTCCCACTTCGAAGGCACCCGCAAAGCAGCCATCCTCTTGTCAGAGACCGGAGAAATCAACCCCAAGGTCGCCTAGGGGTAGCAGTTGAGAAGGATTCGTTTCATGGCGCTAGACTGAAGTCTGAAATGACTCTACAGGGCGAAGGCTTCACCATCACGGCGGCTTGGCCATTCCGGTTTCCCCGGAATAAACTGCGTCCGAGGTGTTGGGGCGGCATGGAGCGTTGCATGGGGCTTCGACGGTTTTTTGCCTACTTTTTTCGCGGGGAAAGTAGACATTTTGTGAAATGCCTAGGAGAATAACCGCGTTCATGAAAAAAATAGAGATATAGAAATTCGCTCATATTTTTTCGATTCTCCCTCCTATGGTTGCCTGCCATTGTTTATCTTGCTAGGTGAATGGTAACAACTCCCTCCTAATTACCCCTTTTATGAACCGAATTTTTCCCTTCCTCTGCTTGATTTGTTTGAGCCTTACGGCATTTGCCCAAAACTCTGCCCTGAGATTTGACGGGCAAGAAGAATACCTGACCCTTGCCCATGACGATGGCTACAACATCGGCAATACCTTCACCATCGAGGCTTGGATTTTGGCCTCTCAGTGGCGACAAGCCCAATGGCAAGGCAGTATCGCTGGCAAGGACAACCAAGGTCCCGACCGCGGATTTTCCTTTCGCTGTGGGAACAATGGCACGCTATCTTTTGTGATGTCCGTCGGGAATGTCTGGCAGGAAGCCTTTACCAGCCCGATCATGAATGTAAACCAATGGCATCATGTTGCGGCCGTGGTGGATGGAGGCAACATTTTGCTGTATGTAGACGGTCAGCAAGCGGCTACCCATTCTTTTGTGGGCTCGCCTTCGCATAGCACGGACATGGACATCCACATTGGCGCTTCGCCGGGCTTTGGAGGGAGACATTTTGAGGGAGTGATGGATGAAATCAGAATCTGGGACGTGGCCCGGACCCAACAAGAACTCTTGGACAACAGCACCGTGGACCTGACCGGATCAGAGACGGGTCTGGTGGCCTATTTTCCGATGAATGAAGGCAGCGGCCAAATCGCGGGCGACCTTTCTGCTACCCAAAATGACGCCAGCCTCAACCTGATGGACAATTCCAATTGGGTAACGGGCTATACCCTGCCGGATTATGATGTGGCGGTGAAGGAAATCCTTGGCATCGACGTCGTCAACATGATTGATCGCCCCGTGCGCCTGAGCACTATTCTGCAAAACAACGGCACCCTGCCCATCACCAACATTGATATCGCGGTGAAAATAGATGGCAATCTCTACCATACCGAAACCATCACCGAGGTGATTCAACCGGGGAATACCCTGACCTATGGCTTTGGCTTACCGATTGACCTCGTAGGCCTGAACGATCCTGAATTGACCGTGGAGGCCAGCCAGGGAGATGACACCAACCTGCTCAACAATGAACAATCCCTCGTGGTCAAAACTGGGACCAGCACCAATGTCATCGTCAAGGACAAAGCCCTGCATCGCAACGGCGAACTACTACACTCGGTCAAAATGACCTTGCCTACTGATCTGCACAAATACGAGCAGATGATGCTGAACATCGACCTGACTTGTCCGGCTGGTGGCTGTGGCCCCTGGGATGTGCTAGCGGATCTGGTGGCCATCACCAATACTGGCTCGTATGAATTGGCACGCTACATCACGCCTTACGGCATCGCCTGTGGCGGCTGGGTGGTAGATATCACCGATTTCAAAAGTGTGCTAGGAGGTGAAGTCGAGTTCCAAACCAACATCTTCGTCTACACCGCTCAGGGTTGGTTGCTGGACATGAGCATCGACCTGATCGACAATGATCCCCAGGATCGCTATTCACAATTGACCCGTCTGTGGGAGTTGGGCTATCAGGTCTATGGCGATCCCGGCATCAGCTATGACTTGCCGGAGATTCCCGTTACCGTTGACAATTCCACCACCGACAACCACGTTCGGATGACCATCACGGGCCACGGACAAGGCAACACCAACAATGCAGCGGAGTTCTTCAACGTCAACCACGAATTGCAAATCGGTGGCAGTGATTTCCATACCCACAACCTGTGGAAGGCGGATTGCGCCCAGAATCCCTGCGACAACCAGGCGGGCTCCTGGATTTTTTCCAGGGCAGGTTGGTGTCCGGGGCAGGCAGTAGATCCCTATGTCATCAACACCACCGGAGGCCTTTCAGCAGGCAGTTCGCAAAACCTGGATTATGAGCTACAGACCTATACCAATTTGCTCAATACAGGCTACAACAACAGCTCTCACACCGAGCCTTATTACAAAATCTACAGCTACTTTGTCGAGAATGCGCCTTCGCCTTACCGCTCCTTCACCAACCTGGAGTTGGCCGCAGCCAGTGGATTCGAAACCAATGCTTCTTTGGATTCGGTAGAAGTCGAAATCAACAATACCGGTTTTGAAGACATCAGCAGCTTCGAAGTACTGGTGTATTACAACAAAGCGCTGGTCGCGACGGAAACGGTCAATGAAGCCATCCCCGCAGGTGGAAGTCTCACGCATACGGTAGCCCTGAGCAATCCCGCTGCCGTGGACGCTGGCCTCACCAACAAATTATTCGTAGAAGTTTCCGAGATCGCGGATGAGAATCCTGGGGACGACATCATCGAAACCACCTTTGAAACTGTTACCAGCATCGACAGGGATGCGCTGGAATTTGCCTTCCAGGTATTCCCCAATCCCTCTGCTACTGGCACCTTCCTGGCGCAGTACGACCCGTATTGGGACCGCAGCCTGATGCGGATTTACACGGTCTCGGGGCAGTTGGTTCAAGAAGTGGAATTGAAGCTGGGCGAAACGGAGCTGAAGTTGGAGCAGGTAGGCACCTATGTGTACACCCTCGTGCATAGCAAAGGGGCCGAGACCCATTCTGGCCTTCTGATCCGTCGTTAATCATTCACACACGCATCCTCCTCTTTTTCGTGAAGTATGCTTTTCCCTCGATCAGGCTCGCTTTCTCAGACGAATCACTCGTTTGTGAAAACGGGCTTGGCCGAGCGGGGAAATTGGCTAAGCCGAACCCTATGCAATCACAAAAGCTGCCCCATTGGACAAAAGTCCCAATATATCTTCATAGCAAAGCCTTTACTACAACGGCGGGTTGGGCACGAAGCCCGAGTAAGGGGGCTGGGCCGAGGGTTGGGCTGGGGCTTCGACGGTTTTTTGCCTACTTTTTTGCCGTCAAAAAAGTAGGTCCCGCTGAAGGCGCCCCCCAACTTGGATTACGTGAAAACAAGGGGAATATCCAGTGGTGTGCACAAAAGCTGCCCATCTGGTTGGGAATCTCCCTCCTCTTTTTGTGCCAACTGAGTTTTGCCCAACAAACCTATTCTGGCTACATCCTGGACAAAGAAACCGGAGAACCGCTCGTGGGAGCGACTGTGGTGGTGATCGGAAGTACCAATGGCGTGATGGCCCAAGACCGGGGGTATTTTGAATTGAAATCTACTGCGGTCAATCCCAAGGTGATGGTCAATTTCCTGGGGTACAAACGGAAGGAACTGGTGCTTACGGAATCTGGTCCGATCGAAGTGAACCTGGAACCCAGTGATCTGAGTCTGGATGGGGTCGTCATCACCGGATTAGGCATCAAACGCCAACAACGAGAGATTGGCTACTCCACGGACTACGTCTCCGGAGATAAAATCGCTCTGTCCAATGCGCCCAACGTCATCAATGCACTCAGTGGCCTATCCGCCGGGGTACAGGTG
>JBCCCJ010000362.1:0-6033 GCA_039033615.1 Bacteroidota bacterium | reverse complement strand
GAAATAACACCCGTAACCAGAGGATTCCACTCTTTTTCTTATCAAAGGTTCTGACCCTTCCCATCCCATCCGCGTCCACGACCAGGAGGATTTTTTTCTTAGCAACGGTGTCCTGAGATAGCATCGCCAGCGCCGTTCGAAAGCCTACATTGTCCGCAACCCCTCCGTCAATCAGGTGCAAATATCGGTAGGTGGAATCAAAGGTGCTTTCGAGAATGGAATTGGAAATCGCCCCCGGAAAACTCCCACTTGCTTTGATCCCAACCGCCAACGGGAGGTCGTAAGGATCAAAAGCCGGAAGGTTTTGATAGCGCTTCATGTTGTGAGTAAAACCGGAGATCTGGAAGGTATCCAGGATGTCAGGACTGAAGGGGAAGATGGCCATATTGGTGAACACTGTGCTGTTGGAAACCATCATGGGATGACGCACGGGGAGGTGGAGACTGTCTTTGGGGATGAAGCAATCTCCTAGCTTAATACTTCGGCTTTCTTTGCGCCCGAGATCTTTGCTGCGTTCTTTTGCCCGCAGGAGATGCCGATCAATGCTGCGCTCCAATTCGTCCCCATCATTCAATTTGCTGATAACGGTGATGGGATTGAACCAGGCCCGGACCACGGGCAGGAAATAGGATCGTTTGAAGACTGCTTGAATGGTGGTATCGTAGTGAGCCTGTAGAGAAAATGGCGTTTCAATGCCGAGGCGTTCATGTTCATAGCGAGCCGCGATGAAGGCCCCTCCGGCAAAGCTTCCGCCGGAAACGGTGGAGACATAATCTACCTCTTCCAAGATGTTACTACCAGGTCCTTCGATTTGTTCCAGTCCCAGCAATACTCCCATGGCAAAATTATACGCACGTGCGCCACCGCCAGAGATGGCTAGGCCTACGGCGATGCTGGAATCTTGGCCCGGACGATCTTGGACAGAGCGATAGTGGTCTAGCTGCACCGTAGGAACTTCATCCAGGATGAAAACCTGGCGGGGAGACCGCAATTTGGGTGAACAAGCCATCAGGCTCAGGAGGCTCCCGATCCAAAGAAGCCAGCTGAAGGATCGGATTGCCGCCGAGGGAATCACCGTACTTAACTTTTTTCGGTCAGGATGACGATCTGGCCTTGAAATTCAGCTACGATGGCCATCACGAAGGCCGCTTCATCAAACATGACTCGCTTGTCGATGCGGAGGGTGATGATGTTGTTGTCAGGATCGTCATCGGTGAGGACTTCTTCCAAAATGGGACGAAGTTCTTCCCGATCGGTCAGTTTTTGCTCGTTCCAGGCATAGACACCGTCGGTAGCTACGGTAACATAGCTTTTGCCGGGGCTGGGTTGGTCAGAGGTGCTGGTAGGCAATTTGACCTCGATGCTGGCCTGCGTAACAAAGCTAGAGGTCAGCATGAAATAAATCAGCAGCAGGAATACGATATCGGAAATGGAGGCAAAGCTGAATTCGGCATTTACCCGGTTTCTTCTGCGGAGAGCCATAAGGGTTTCGTAAGTGGTTCTACAAAAAGAAAGGGTACTGCTTAGTTATTCGCTGGTTCCTGCAACAGGTCGATGAAGCTGGTAGAAGCGAGTTCCAATTTGAACATCACTTTGTTTACCATCGAAACCAAGGTGTTGTAAGCCAGGAAGGCCAAAATTCCTACCACCAAACCAGAAGCGGTGGTGATCATGGCTTCTGAAATCCCGCCTGCAAGTCCTACCGCATTGGCATTTCCGCCCGAACGAACAATCTCGTTAAAGGCTTTGATCATCCCCAATACGGTTCCAAAGAACCCAATCATGGGCGCTGCTCCAGCGATGGTAGCCAGCACGGACAAGCGACGCTCCAGGCGAAAGATTTCAATGTTACCCACATTTTCGATGGAGGCCTCAATGTCTTTCAAACTGGCACTGCCCAAGCGGGAAATGCCTTTGAGGATCATGCGAGCGAAGGGATCGTTGCGAGATTCACAGAGGGCTCTGGCAGATTGAATGTTGCCAGCCAGGACCAGGACCCGAACCTCAGACATGAAATCTTCAGAATCCGTATTGGCTTGTCGAATGGTCAGCAGACGCTCGATGTAGATGAAGATGGCGATGACGAGCAAGATGGCCAAGGGAATCATGGACCATCCCCCTGCCATCAGGGATTCAAAGAAAGATTTAGAAGTGTATTCGGCGGCTTCGGTGCCGAGAGAATCTGTTGCAACTGTCTGAAGGAGGAAAAACATACAGGTCCAGGGGTTATGAAGTTGATTGTCAAAGCTAAATATTTTTTCCTGAAGGCAAAACTTGTCCCGTAAAAGCTTTGGGTCAGGGAAAATATCGCTTCAAAGACCACGAGACAGCCAAATGGCTGCCTCGTGATATCATTTGTGAAACAAGGAGAGGAGCAAACTCCCTCCTATTAGACTCATTTTTTCTTATTGGCTTTCTTGCCTTTTTTCTTGGTCTTGCTCTCGGTCTGCTCCTCGTCCAACTCAGGGTTCTGACGTTTGATCAGATCCAAAGCGATTGGACTGGCGACAAAGATGGAAGAATAGGTACCCACGAGAATCCCGAGGATGATCGCGAAGAAGAATCCACGGATGACGTCTCCCCCGAAGGTGAAGATGATCAAGGCTGTCAGCAAGGTCGTAACCGAGGTGATCAACGTACGACTCAAGGTCTGGTCGATGGAGACGTTGTAGATGTCGCTGATCTTGCTGGCGCGCATCTCGCCGATATTTTCCCGAATCCGGTCAAACACCACCACGGTATCGTTGATCGAGTACCCAATGATGGTCAGCAAGGCCGCAATCAAGCTCTGATTCACTTCCAGGCTGAATCCGAGATCCAGGCGACTCAACAGAGAGAAGATCCCCAACACGATGATTACATCGTGGAAGACCGCAATGATCGCCCCAAGGCTGTACTGCCAGCGCCGGAAACGAAGCAGGATGTAGAAGAAGATGATCAACAAGGAGAAAATCACCGAATAGAAGGCCGCCTGACGAATGTCATTCGCCACGGTAGGGCCTACATCAGAGGTGCTCAGAATCTCCGCAGTTCGGTCAGGGAAGGTTGATTTCAGCCCTTCCTCTAGCAGATTCTCCACTTTGGTGGTTGCAGAACGGTCGGAAACCAAATAGCTGGAGGTGATCATCAACTGGTTGTTAGAACGCAGCGTTTTCACCGTTGGCGCATTGGATTCAAAGGTTGCTGTAAGATCCGTTCGGACCTTGTTTACATCCTCTCCGCTCAAAATAGAAGGAGAACCAGAAGTTTCAGAGAATGCTACGACAAATTGGCGTCCACCCTGGAAATCTACTCCCGTTTTGAAGCCAATGGTTCCCATGCTGATCAGGCTTACCAGGACGATCACCCCAGAAACCATGTAGAAGGTTTTCCGCTTGGACACCATGTTGATCTTGATCTTGTCGAACAAGCCAGTGGTGAAAGAGAAACCAAAAGAAAGGCTGTCCTTGCCACGGTTGGAATAGTTGTCGAGGATCAAACGGGTGATGATCAGCGCTGAAATCAGAGAGGTGATGATACCGATCATCAGAGACACGGCGAAACCGCGAATCGGCCCAATCCCTACCGCGTAGAGTACCACTCCTGTCAGGAAGGTCGTGATATTGGCATCCATGACCGAGGAGAAGGCATTGCTAAAGCCGGATTTAATCCCTGCTTTCAGGGTTTTGCCCTTGGCGATTTCCTCTCGAATCCGTTCAAAGATCAGTACGTTGGCATCTACCGCCATACCGACAGTGAGTACCACCGCAGCGATACCAGGCAGGGTCAAGACAATGGTGAAGGCTGCCGAGCAACCCAGTACAAACAACAAGTTGGCAATCAAGGCCAAGTTGGCGATCATTCCAGCGCGGGCGTAATAGATGCCCATGAAGATCAGAATCACGATCAGCGCTGCGATGAAGGATTTCAACCCACTGGTTACATTTTCCGCTCCCAGAGTAGGTCCTACGGTTTCCTCTCCCTCAATCCGAGCAGGTACTGGCAGCTGACCCGCTTTCAGCACGTTCGCAAGGTCTTTGGCTTCGTCGATGTCGAATCCACCAGAAATCTGCGTCCGGCCACCAGTAATGGCTTCGTTGATGACTGGGAAAGAATATACCCGGTCATCTAATAGTACAGCTACGTGCTTGCCGACATTTTGCTCAGTGATTAACGCCCAGATCTTAGCTCCTTCTGGCGTCATGTTCATGGAAACCACTGGAGCGTTGCCTTGCTGAGTATCAAAATCCTGACGGGCAGTACTTACGTCCCGACCACTCAAGGCTGGCTCTCCATCATCGTATAAAGCGATCAATTGGTAGTATTCAGGGCCACCTTCAGTAGACAGAGGCTCTGCTTTGAACGTCCATGAAAAACGCATGCGCTCTGGCACGAGGCTGCGATACTCCTCTTTCTGAAGCATTTCCATGAACTCCCGCATTTTTATGGTATCGCTGGCAAGGGCGTAAGCGATAGAGGGAGTTTGAGACTGAATTTGATTCAGCCCTTCTACATTCGCCAGAGTCAACATCCGAAACAAAGGATTTTCCCGGAGGAATTCTTCCCTCTGCTCTTCAATAGAGGCATCGTCCTGAGCGGTGCTATCTCCATCCAACAATCCTTCGGTGGTAGAGAAATCATCAGCGGTACTGTCGGTCAGTTCAACAGTGGGGTCGGCTTCTTCGTCATCATCTCCGGCTGCTTCTTCGGTTCCAGCATCTCCTTCTTCTGTGGCAGTAGAGTCTTCCGAAACCAACCCTGCATCTTGGCGCATTTTGTTGTTGATGGCCAACAAGACTGGATAAGCTTCCCGCCACGTAAGCGTACGGTAGAACTCTAGCTCAGCTGTGGTTTGCAGAATCTTCCGAACGCGCTCTTTGTCTTTTACCCCCGGCAATTCCAACAGAATCCGTCCGGTACTCTCTTGCTTCTGCAAATTTGGCGAAACGACACCCAACTGACTGATTCGGGTACGGAGAATGTTGAAGGTACGGTCGATGGCAGAACTTTCTTCCTCATTCAGCTTTTCAATCACCTCATCATCTGGAGTACTTACGCTGATCTCCAATTCTTCACTGGAAAATACTGCTCCCAATGGCACATTGGGATTGGCCGTTTTGTAACAATCGACAAACAAAGGCACGAAAGCTTGTGCTTCTTCGGCTTGCTGAGCAGAGGCACAGTCGATGGCTTTCAACAAGGCTGAATCGTTCTCGTTGCTGGCCATTTTCTTGATCAGCTCTTCGATCCCGACTTCTAGGGTTACAAACATTCCCCCCTGCAAATCAAGACCTAGGGTAAAGGAACGATCAATGGCCTTTTGACGGGTGTTGTTGAAGGTGGTGTCGGAGGTCAGGGCGTCGTAGGATTTTTGAATTTCCTGCTCGGCCTCTGTCCAGGTCGAATCATTTGGCTTTTGCAGCTTGAGGTCATTCAGGTCATTGGTGACCGTCTCCAGCCGCTGATCCGCGTTGAATTGGACATAGGTCCAATACAAGTTGTAGGTACATATTCCTATGAAAACCAGTAGGAGGAATATGATGGTGTTTTTATTACGCATCAATTATGGTTCTGAAAAAAGTGAATACAAAATGAATTTCCCTGAGAATATCAGGGATGGGAGAGGGAGAACAGTGATTCCCCATGATCGAAGACCAAGGTAGCTAAGGGGCGCGAACCGGGGGATGGTCGCGGTGCGGATGAGAGACAGCTACCAATTGCAGTTCTGCGCTTGGTACGTCTATCCGCTGATTCGATAAGAAGGCAAACGTGGCCGTGATCCCCAAAAAGCTGAGTAGAAGCAGCAACAGGGAGGGCTGCGCAAGCTGAGAAGCGTTCTGCCAGATTGCGAGGCCCTGGGTTGGCAATACTTCGGAAGAATTCCGCATCTCCACTTCCGCAATCACTTTGAAGTAGTGATGGTAAAAGCTTTGCTTGTCAATCTTCCTGGTCAGCTATCCGCTGAACAAAGTGATCCCGTAGGGCGTCTGTTGGGTACAGTAAGTGTCTGGAGCTTACGGAACCCGCGATGACTCGAACCCTCCGACAACGAAT
>JBCCCJ010000361.1:0-6036 GCA_039033615.1 Bacteroidota bacterium | reverse complement strand
GGCAAGGAGGGCGCTCTCGCGAGTTTGCAACTCGTGAGCTCCAAATATCAGCGTTTGTAACGCGCCAAGTTTTTCCCCGATTTGCTCGGAGAAGCCAGACCGCTTCCCTGTCAGAGGTCAGATTTTTCACCTAATCACCTAATCACCTAATCCAATCAATTCTCCAACCCTGTGATCCATCCCCCAAATCCCGTGAAATCTGAACCCTGTTTTCTCACTCCTCCCGCAACGCCTCCATGGGCACTTGATTGGCTACCTTTCTCAGCAATATGCGAACGGTTACCAACACCAAACTCACCACCAAGGCAACACTCAGCACAAACCAAAGGGGAGAAAGCGAGATTTGGTACGCGAAATTGGCGAGCCATTCTCGCAACCCATAAATGGCAAGCGCAACTGCTGGAATCGTCCCAATCGCGAGCATGAGGAGGTATTCTTTGCTCAATAGTTGCAACAATTTCCTCGGGCTGGCCCCCATGATGAGGCGGAGAGCGAGTTCTTTTTTGCGGTGCTGCATTGACCAGGAAACCAAAGCAAATAGTCCCAAAAAGGCAATGAACAAGGCCAGCCCGCTGCATACCATCAGCAATTGGAATTGAATGCGTTCTTGGGTGTACAACTGATGGTATAGCTCATCCACAAACTGATACTCCATGGGAAATCCCGGAAACATGTCCTGCCAGATTTCCTTCATCTCCGCTAGGATCTTGCTTGAATTGCTGCTCTCCAACTTGAAAAGCAAGGTCCCCAGCCAAATCGGCTCGTAGGTGATCACCAATGGATCAATGGTATTTTTGAGGGTTTCTTGATGGAAGTCTTTCACCACCCCGGTTATCGGACCATATGCGAGGGTAAATTGGCTGATGGACCAATTGATAGATTGCCCAATGGCTTCTTTCGGCGTCTGCCAGCCCAATTTTCGCATGGCCGTTTCATTGATCAGGTAGGTGCGAGGTTCTTCTGCAAAATAATCCACCATGGTATAGGATTCGCTCAACTCCGGCGGCTCGCGTAGGTATTTCCCCAATTGATTTTCACCTTCCGCCAAGGTAATGCCCATCAACTCCAGGTAGGAATGACTGACCACTTGCATATCCATCATGGGAGCTTGATTGGGGTCCTGGTTCACGCCCTGAATGAGGACTGGGCCAGAATCTCGGATTTCTCGGCTGGGTACCTCCATGCACGCTCCGGTTTGATTCACCCCCGAAATCTGACTGACTCGCTGCAAGAAGACTTCGTGCTCCGTGCGCACCGATTGGGGAATGCCGGGAATGGCCAGGAGTTGCTCTCGTTCGTAGCCGAGGTCTTTGGTTTGTAGGTATCGCATCTGCCAACCTGCCACCAAGGTGCAACTCACCAGCAGGATGCAAACAAAAAATTGTACACCTAGCAACACCGATCGCAACGAAAGGCCTTTTCCGGTAGAGGAAACCCCAGAAGCGCTTCGAAAAAGCGAAATGGGGCTTTTGGAACTGAGCAAAAAGCTTGGGTATAGATTAGAAATGATGCCTGTGAGCACGCCGAGACCTAGCATCAATCCGATCATCTGTCCCCAATGGATGATCAGGGGACTCTCTACCATTTGTTCAAAACCTGGCTTGAGGAGGGCAACCAGCCCAATTGCCACCGATGCTGCTAGGAGGCCCAACAAAGTCGTATCTCCTAACAAATAGGCAAGTAGCCCTCCTTTTTGGGCACCTAGTAGTTGGCGTACCCCCATTTCTGCCCTTCTTTTCAGAGAAAGGGCCACTTGTAGGTTCACAGAATTGAAGAGCGCAATCAACAAAAGAAACCAACCAACCCCCGTGAATAGCTTGGGATAAAATGGATTGCCGTTGGGGACAATTTCCCGGGCGAGCTGAGAGGTGAGGTGAATGTCTGGCAAGGCTTGAAGTGGAAAATCAACCTGTTGCCCTTCCTGGAGTTGGGTATGCTGCTCCACAAACGCTGGCAACTGTTCAGCTATCTGGTGCATGCTGAGCCCTTCTGCTAACAAGAGGTACACATAGGCCCACCCGCGGCGATCTTCCGGTCGATTAAAAGAAAGCAGCAGGTCCACCGGGAGGTGGGTATTCGGCGGAAGGTTCTCCATGACGCCCCGTACCTGATAGGTAACTTCTTCTTCTTGCCAGTCGCCATTGACTTGAATTTCTTTCCCGATGGCATCGGTCGTGCCGAAATAGGTAGTTGCCAATTCTTCCGTAAGAACCACGGATTGAGGCAAGCTAAGAGCAGTAGCTGGATCTCCGGCAATTAGTTGAAAATCAAATACTTCAAATACATTCGAATCCGTGAGGTAGGTGTGCTTTGGACGATAGGTATCTTCTCCGATTCTGAGGTATTTCCGTTCCTGGTTCTGAAATCGAATCATGGCCTCAATGCCAGGAACGTCAGTTGGGAGTTCATTGATATAATCTACTGGAATTCGCGCCCAATGTGCTTCAAATCCTCCTCCAGACTGGAACTGGTAGGTGGCGCGGATAATCCGGTGGGCTTTTGTATGAAAAGACTCAAAATGGGTCTCGTGTTGCACATAGCTGACAATCAGACCAATGGCGGTGAAAGAAACCGTGAGCCCCAGCAATTGGAGACTGGTAAATCGACCATATTTAGCCCAGTTGCGCAGAATGGATCGAAGGTATTGTTGCCACATAGTCAGAGAATCATAGGTCCAGGTGAGCTCATACCCCTTGGGAGGAGAAAGGTTCAGTTGGCTTAGAAATGCCTTACTAAGTGAGACTTGAAAAATAACTTCCTCTTTTCGCGTAGATATTTCTTTTCAGATCAAGGAAGAAAAACCGAGCTTGGCGGGCCAAGAGAGGCTTTTTTTGACGAAGAGATGGGAAGAAAGAACAAGTGAAATGGTCCAAGTTATTTTTTCAGTATCACTAAGGAAGGAAGCAGCTGGAAAAGAAAAAAATCTGGACTTCGCGTGGAATTTGGAGGATGGGACCGTCCTCTAGAAAATGATTGTAGGGAAAAAGCGGATCAACGCCGGATCAATAGATCGAGGCGTTGATTTCTTTTTGGGCAAAGCAGGATTTTTTTTCACCTTACCCATCATGAAACGCCAATGGGGAGAACTAGTCGGGAGTTCCGCAGCCATTCGCAAGGTGTATGCAACCCTTGAGAAGGTGGCATCCACTGACGCCAATGTATTGGTGTGGGGAGAAAGCGGAACGGGAAAGGAAGTACTGGCCCAGCGGATTCACGATTTTTCTCAACGAAACTCAGGTCCCTTTGTCAAAGTTGACCTGGGAGCAATCGTAGAGCACCTATTTGAAAGTGAGTTGTTTGGACATACGGCAGGTGCCTTCACTGGCGCAGCAGTCAACAAGGTGGGACGCATGCAATTGGCGGAGAAAGGAAGTCTGTTTCTGGATGAAATCAGCAACCTCTCCTTGCCGTTACAAGCCAAATTGCTGACGGTTCTTCAGCAGCGACTCATTTTGCCATTGGGACAAGTGGCCCCTATTTCTGTTGATTTTCGGCTCATTTGCGCCACCAATCAGCCCCTCAAGGAGTTGGTTCAACAAGGCCTGTTCCGCCAAGATCTCCTGTATCGAATCAATACGGTGGAAATCCATCTTCCGCCCCTTCGTGCCCGGAAAGAAGACATTCGCCCATTGGCCGAGCATTTTCTGCAAAAGTACGCGATGCATTACCAGCAGGCCGTGCCCCAGTTGACTTCCTCCGCTTGGCAGTTTCTGCAAAAATATGACTGGCCAGGCAACGTTCGGCAGTTGCAACACAGCATGGAACGGGCGGTCATCCTGGGCGAAGGCAACCCCTTGCCGCCTGAATTCATTCACGCTCAATTCCTAGAGCAAGAATCTGAGGGCATGTATCTGCATACCTTGAATTTGCAAGAGGTTGAAATTCAGGTCATTCAGCTAGCACTTCGCAAGCATGCTGGCAACATTACCTATGCAGCCCGTGACCTTGGAATCACTCGGACGTCTCTATATCGGAGATTGGAAAAATACCACATAAACGAGGATTCCTACTGACCTTTCCCGCAGGTGGGGAGAAGCCCAAAGTTCTGGCATCTTTTTGGATGTCTGCTAGATATAAGAACTTGTTTATGAAATGCGAGTTTAGTTATTTCGGCTGCCGAAACTAAAAGAATTCCTCTCAAGAATAGTATGCTTTTCCCCTTTATGGTCCCGGCTGATTCAGTCGGGGCTTTTCCCTGGGAAAGCTAGAACGGAACTCTCTTCATCGCATACCTTTCCCATCATTTGTCCCAATTAGTCGGCAGCAATTTGGTATAAAAAACTGATTTCCAGATAGGTGAATACCAAATCGCAAGGAGGGAGATTCAGGATTCAAGAATGATGTCATTGCATTTGTTAGGCTTTTCCAATGAAGAAGCCCATCTTTCTGTCATCCAAGTTTTCCCTTATTCTCCGGTTTGAAAGTCTCCCCGTTTAGGGCGAGACTTTTTTATGGGACCAAGAGTTGGGAGAGGTTTTTCATGGTTGCAAACGGACTATCCACCACGGAACTGTTGGCGAGCCAATCGGGGATGCTGCCACCGGGATCTACGAGGGATTGTAACACGATTTGGGTCTTACCATTTTCTAGCGGAGTAAGACGCCATTCTCCTCGGTAATTTGTGATTCTGACGAGTTTATCAGTGGGAGGAAGGCGATCAGGGAGACCAATCATGTTGCAAATGATGGCAGGCTCCTTTCTGGTAACTTCAAAAGAAAAAACCATGTCTCGGTCGCTGACGGGCCAGGGAGTTTCGATGAAGGAATGAAGGATCAGGTGTTGGGCTGAAAGTTGCTCAACCAATTCGGTCTTGGAGCATCGGTCCGTCCAAGTAGGATTGCTTTTCCAGTCCAGCAATAATGCCAGAATCTGCTCCGGAGGGACAGGAGCTTCCATTTGCGCCTTGAATTCTTTCAATGGCTCTCCGGGAATCTTTCTGGTAAAAACTTGAATGTTGGTCTCTTCTCGCTCCAACTTCCATTCATCCTGAGCCAGGAGAGGAAAGCAGAATAGTATCCAACAGATCAATGATAGAATGAATTTCATGGCTACTGAGACGAATGAGTTGATTTCTCTTGATAACCGGAAATTGCCGCGCATGGTTTTCTTACGGACCACTTTTCTTTGGAGTCCTACCAAAGGAAAGGGTAGGCGAGTGGAGTTCGCGTACCTACAGCCTTCCATCCCATCCTTTCCACCTACTCAGGAGCAGCAGCCACATGGCATTCAAGCCAGGTTTTTTCTACGATCACTTGTTGAATGGTCGCAGTGAGGATGTCTTTGGAAATGGGTTTGGTCAAGAAGGCATTCATCCCCACCTCGAAACAATTTTTCTGGTTCTCCTGGGTCGCATTTGCGGTCAGCGCGATGATGGGAATGTGTTGTTGTTGAGGAATGAAGCCTTCCCGGATTCTTTTGGCCGTTTCAATCCCATCCATCACCGGCATTTGGATGTCCATCAGAATGAGATCAAAGAGCGTGTCGTTCAGTTTCTCAAGGGCAAGCTGGCCATGATTGGCTGTGGTGGGCTGATGGCCTAGTTTGGCAAGGATCTTCTTGACCACCATCTGATTGACTGGATTGTCTTCTACCACAAGGATGGATAAAGAGTCAGAAAACGTCATAGTAGGAATTGAAAAGCGACTGGAAAATCGAAAATGAGAGCCTGCTTCGGAAGAACTCACCAGGAGAACTTCGCCTTGCAGGAGAGCGGCCATTTTTCTGGAGATACTCAACCCAAGTCCCGCTCCCTCTACTTCTCGCTGAGAACTCGGGTCAGCTTGAAAGAAGGGCTGGAATATTTGTGATTGGAGCGCTGGCTTGATTCCGATACCGGTATCTATGACCTCCACCACCAATTGGACGCTTCCTTCCTCTACCTCTTTGGCACCTAATTCCAGATAGATCTGCCCTTCTTCGGTGAAGTTGATGGCATTGTTGAGGAGATGCCTGATCACCTGGAGCCATTTAGACATATCTCCGGTAACCATCTCAGGAATTCCTGGCTGAATGCTTAGGGTCACTTCCAACCCCTTG
>JBCCCJ010000360.1:0-6039 GCA_039033615.1 Bacteroidota bacterium | reverse complement strand
CCTTAGTTCAACCGGGACCCCTCGCTGGGCACATCCGATTGAAGGGAACTCCAGCTACTCCACCATGGTTCGTAGCGTCGTTGCTACCCCAAATGGAAGACTATTTGCAACTGGAAAAGTAGATCTTCCCGCACAAATTGGGCGGTTTTCTCTCCTGGAGCCTATCGGTCAGGAATTCCCAAGATTCGGGGGAGATTTTTTCCTCGTCTCTTACGGAGCCGCTATTGATACGCTTGATTGCCACTGTGCATCAGAACCACCCGTTGAAGCAGGGTTTAGCTGGACCATTCTTCCCGATTCCCAAACGGTTCAATTTCACAATCAAAGTAAAGGGGGTTCCCAAGCCAGGTGGTCATTTGGGGATGGACAGGAAGTAGTAGCATGGTCTCCCACCCATTTTTTTACAGATTTTGACCAACTCGAAGTCTGTGTAGAGGTTTCGGATATGTGCAGCCAATCGACCATCTGCCAAAGTATTTCCCTTACAAAGCCCCTGGCATTTGCCTGCGATCCAAGCGCCTGGCGCATTGGCCCCAACCCCACCAACGGAGTCCTGAACATCGAATTTGGAGGGGCAATCTGCGATTCCTATCAGGTGATTCTTTCTGACATCAGGGGTCGAAGATTGGAGACCCATCAATTGGAAGTTGGAAGGACAGAAGCACTTTCCTTGGATCTGCAAACTCGGGCGATAGGCATCTATCTTCTTCAAATTCATGGAAAGGAAGCAACCCGTACCGTGCGCCTCCAACGACTCCACTGAGACTGCCATCAAAGGTTCGGAACCTTGAACTGCACATTTTCTGAAGTCGCACAATAAGGAGGGGGTATGACTTTTCAGGAAGTCAGTATTGACCTCAACCCATCCTTTTGCTACCAGGGTCCTTGCTGCTTCACCTGATAAAAGCCTGCTCCATCAAAGCGATAGAGCCCTGCGCCTGCTCCAAACCACACATTCCCAGCGGGGTCTTGATACATGCTTTGGACGCAGCAATTGAGACCATCAGCTGGGATAAAGGCCTGGAAAGCTTCCGGGCCAGCATCGACCAAAGCGGGATCAAACCTCGTGGTGCTGCCGCGAGCGGTGATCCAAATGATGCCGGAATCTTCGATCAATATGCCCCAAACGTCTCTGGCGCCAATTCCATCATTCAGGGCAACTTGGGTAAAGTCCATCCCATCATAACGGGAAATGCCGTCCATGGTGGTGAACCAGATGTTCCCGTCTGGATCTTCGGCAATGCCTCCCGCATAGCCATTCCCCAAGCCTCTCTTTTCCTGAAAATGCTGAACTGCTTTCCCATCAAAACGAAATATACCCTCCGCTCCAGCAGCGAACCAGAGATTCCCCTGGCTGTCTTCCAGCATATCGCCCATCTTGGTGGTTGGCAGCAAGGAAAAGGGCACGAAAGCCGGCTCCCCTTTCTGATCGGCAAGGGGATCATATCGGAAGACTCCTCCTGAAGTCCCGACCCACAGGGTACCTGCTTGGTCACACAAGATGCTTTGGCGGCTGACATATAGCGATTGCAACCCATCGGATTCCGCATACCTCCGAAAGCGAACCCCATCATATTTAACCACTCCCACATCTGTCCCAAACCAAAGATTGCCTTGCTGGTCTTCTGTCATGGCATGGACAGAGACATAGTCCTCCTCCGGCGGATTTCCTTCGAAAAATTCGGACCGACTGAAGTACCGCAGGGTATCGTTCCGGTATTGGGCCACACTTTGACCCGCGGGACCAAACCAATACGCCCCCCGGGAATCTTGAAAGATGCTTCGGATGTATTGACTGACCAAAGTTGGATCGTTGAGGGGCCCAGGGGTTCCCACCAGGATCGGCGGCATCCCCACGATGACAGTCGCGGCCGATTGGGAGGAAGGGGATTCCCCTTGAGAAACAGCCGGAGATTGCCCCAAGCAGGAGGAGACGAGCATCCCACAGGTGATCAAAAGGCCAGCGAGGGAGGAGGAAAAGAAAGCATACATAGCTAGGAGATAGAAGGTAAAAAGGCAAAGTCATCTTGAAGAGAAAGCCTTCGGCAGCGGAATGCCCAAAATTGGGCTCCAATTCCTAGATTTCCTGCATAAGCTTCCTGATGTTCTGTTCTCGGTAGATGGCTTGGACCATGCGGGTATATGCCTCCACAAAGCGTTTGTGTTGATTCAGGTCCCCAAATATCTCAGGCTGATTCAAGAAAGAAGTCCAATCGCTCTGGGTTTGGCTCGCCGCCTGATGCAGTTCGTCCTGTTTGACGTCAATTCTTTCTATGGAGCCCAGGTTTTCATCTATCCCTTTGTCGCTGTAGTAGCACCAGGCTGCCAAAATGAACGTCGCATATCGGATACTGCCCCCACTCGCGAGGTTTTCCTGCAAAGTAGGGATGAGAAACTTCGGCAACTTGGCAGCGCTTTCCGAACAGATTCGACTGACGCTGTCTTTGATATTTGGATTGGCAAAGCGCTCTGCCAACTGGTCTTTGTAGCGGTCCAGATCCATGCCTGCGACTTCCCCCACTACCGGACTTGCTTCCTGGTCCATGAACTGCCGCATAAAGGTCGAAAACACCTCATCGCGCATACACGCTTCGATCGTAGGATGTCCATGAATCGCTCCAGGAATTCCCAGGACTGAGTGCCCCGCATTGAGCAAGCGAATTTTCATTTTCTCATAGGGCGTAACATCCGGCACAAATTGAACCCCCACTTTTTCCAGTTCGGGTCGGCCTTGAGAGAAACGGTCTTCCACTACCCATTGAATAAAGGGCTCACAGACCACCGGCCATTGGTCCTCTAGCCCGTATTCGGTTTTCAGCATCTCTATCATGCTGGGATCGGTTACAGGAGTAATTCTGTCCACCATGCTGTTGGGGAAGCAGACTTCGGCCTTGATCCAGGCAGCGAGTTCCGGGTCTTGATGTTTGGCAAAGGCCAATAACATGGCCCGGGTTACGTCTCCGTTGTGCTGAATGTTGTCGCAGGACAAAATGGTAAAAGCAGGCAATCCGTTGGCGCGGCGCTTCCGCAAAGCAGCAGTCAAATAGCCATAGACGGTCCGGGGCTGGTCTGGATGCGTCAATTCAGCTTGCACATCGGGATGCTCCACCATAAACTCCCCCGTGGCCGGGTGAAAATTATAGCCTCCTTCGGTGATCGTGAGGGACACAATTTGGGTATGTGGGTGCGCCATTTTGTCGATGGCTGCCTGAGGAGAATCAACCGCCAGGATGTATTCAGTGATGGCCCCAATGATTTCTGATTCGACGGTACCGGAAGCGTGCTGGGCGACCAAGGTATAGAGCCCGTCCTGGGAGGCCATTGTCTCTGCCATCTTCCGATCCCCTTCCCGCAAGCCGATGCCACAGATTCCCCATGGAGCACTGCCTTCCTTTCCTAATAGTTGGTGCAGGTAATAGGCCTGGTGAGAGCGATGAAAGCCCCCAATCCCGATGTGAACGATGCCGTGGCTTAGCTCGGAGCGATCATAAGTGGGACAGGTGATGGTTTCAGCAAGGGCTGCCAAGTGTTGTTCTGCTACCTTCATGTGGATGTCTTTGATTGATATGCGGCCTGCTTTCCTCGCTGCAATCTCACATAGGCCGCGACAAAATAGGTCACCGTGCAAATAAAGCCATAGAAATAAAAGGTATCCCGGTTCGCAGTGTACGCGCTTTCGTCAGCACTCCCGAATAGGACATATGCAGCCAAGCCCAAGGTAATCCCTAAGGCCAGGAAGGCAATTCCCCCCAGCAATTTGGAAAGAATCGAGTGGTCTTTGATGGGTTGAGGCACCTCAGAAGCCAATTTCTGATGGTATTCATCTACCAGCTCATTGAATTGCTGCTCCTGGAGTTCGGCTTCCGGATAGGACTTTTTGGCCCCATACCTGCCGGCCAACAAGGTGTACACGATGATGGTAACAAACCAAGTGGGAATGAAGAGGTAGTAGAACGACATGACTTCGAGGAAATTCAGGCCAAAGCCAAAAACCAAGCCTAGCCCCCAGGAAGCAATGGCGGGGAGGCTGTGCAGGTAGTCTTGATATTTGGACCAATATCTTGTGTAGCCAATTTTGGGAAAGAGCTGGTGCTCAGCGAATACGATGGCGCCTACTGGAACCACCAACAATCCCGCGTACGTCAGCAAAGGCAAAATCTGAGAAAATACAAAAGGGAAGCAGGCAATGACGATCATGGCAAGTCCGACGACCAAGGTGGAATTTCTCCGGGAGTATTGCGTGAATACCGCTTGAGCCGCCAATCCTGCCCGATACAAATTGGTGATGGCCGTGGTCCATCCGGCCACGATCACAATCACAAATCCAGACCAACCCAAGGCATAGTAAGCGACATCTCCGGGGTCAAGTTCTACGATGGTTGTTCCCAGAATTACGGCAGCCCCTGCACCCATGATTCCGGCCGCGATCCAAGCGATGTAATGCCCAAATAGCATCCCCGTACTGGTCGCCAAGCCATAGGTTTTCTTTTTGGCAAAACGCAGCAGCGCCATATCAATCAAGCCAAAGTGGGTGATGGTATTGGCGGCCCAACCAAATCCAATTACTTCCAGCAAGCCAATCCCCGGCGCTCCTTCACTGTTCACCCCCGTCCAGATGGACTGATTGCCAATGTTGATGAATTCCTGCCAGCTTCCGGGTACGACTTTTCCTATCGCCGACAAAGCCAAAGCAGGAAGCAGCACCAAGGCGCCACTGATGAACATAGTAAACAGCCAGGGAGCACAGATGCTGGAAAATTCAGCCACTGCATTGAATCCGTAAATGGCCACGAATACCACGACGACTCCCACCAACACCACAATGAGGACAAACCAGAAGTTGGTTGGATACCAATCTAGCTGAGCCGGAATGTCGACAGCAAATCTCACGGCAGTCGCTGACACTGTCACCATGGCCGCAGAAATCACCGTAAAAATCAAGACATTCGCCCAATCATAGAGCTTGGACATTTGGCTACCGGCAATCTTTTTGAGGTAGGTATAGAGACTCAAACGGGTCTCCACCGCAATCGGGGTAGTGATCAAGGTCCAGCTCAGCACGGCCAGGATATTCCCGATCAGCAAGCCGAGGATGATGTCCATGGTTTTGGCTCCGAGCGCCACAAAGGTGGCTCCGATGACAAATTCGGTGGCAGCGACGTGTTCGGCAGCGTACAATCCTGCAAAATGCCGCCAATCGTGCAGCTTATGCTTGGGTACGGGGAGTTGCTCTTCGTCAAGGTGCGCTACTTGCGAAAAGTCCGTTTCTCCATTCATAGAGGTTTAGTAGGTAGTGGGTAGCTTTGTTTCAGAAGGCTCGCAAATCTCAGCAGCGAGTACCGCTGGTCAGGCCATTGTTCCCCACCAAAGTACAGAGAAATTGATCAATGTTGTCTGAGCGGCTCTCTTCCTGGTGTTCGTCAGATGTCATCAGAGAAAGCATATCCCAGCAAATGGCAGTCGCGAGGCGCCTGTTTTTTTCTATCAGGCATCTGTTTCTACCAAGCTGCGAATCGCGCTGCGCTTCGTTTTTTTGAGAGTTGGTTCGGCATACTTAGGCAAGCTCACCACAGGCGCTCACCACACCCTTCCTTGTCAATAGGCCATCGCAGCACACCACTGGACTTTTTCAGGAAACTCCCTATTATGTTGGTAGTCAAGCATTCTGTTGCCTATCCCGCACCGATCGGCGGTATCTTCGACAGGCGAGATTTCGCAAGCTCAACCGGCCCTACTTTTTGAGCGGCCAAAAAGGGAGCAAAAAGCCGCCGAAACCCCAGCCCGACTCCCTTTTCCGCCCCTAACTTCCCGATTCTCGGGACAGGCTGGACGCAGTTTATTCCGAGGAAACTGGAATGCCCCCCCGCCTTTGTGGGGATGGCGTTGCCTCGAAGCTATCGTTTGAACTTTTGTCCAGTGGTATGGAGTTGTTGCCCTGCCCTTTCCTCCTACCGATTGAGCCAAGAGACCATGAAGCAGATAAAAGCAGCAAAGCCAACGTGGGGCTGCTCGACGACGTATGCTCACCTTACTTCTAAT